>NZ_JAKJJW010000048.1:0-20157 GCF_025669985.1 Brachybacterium atlanticum
GGGGCGAGGGCCCGCCGCCGCGGCCTCCTCAGCGCCGGTCCGCGCCGCCGAGGTCGACGAGGATCGCCAGCGGCGTGCGCTGGCGGCCCTGGCCGAGGGGGTTGTCGGCGAAGGTCGCCTCGAGCACCTCGTTCGTGGTGGGCACGTCCGAGCCCAGCACGTTGCGGCCGATGTCGTTGGCGTCCATCACGACCGTGCCGACGAAGCTGTCGCGCAGCGCGGCGGGGATGTCCGCGCCGCGGATCGCGGCGGAGATCCGCGCGGCGACCGCGTCCGGGTCCTTGGGCGGGAGCTTCGCGGAGACGTTCGAGGGGAAGGCGGAGTACGGGGTGGGCCCGTCGATCGCGCGCACGTTCGCGCCGACGACCTCGTAGAACAGGCCGCGCCTGCCGACGACCTTGCCCGCGGCGCCGACGGCGGAGGCGGCGACGACGCGCGGGAGCCCCACCTCGCGGATCGCGAGCTCCATCGTGGTCGGGTCGCCCAGGCCGATGCCGGCCGGGGTGCGGGAGACGAAGCGGCTGAGCACCTTGGCGGAGCGGCGGGGCCTGATCTCCCAGGTGAACCAGGAGCGGCCCTGCGTGATCGCGATGATCTTCTCGCTGATCACGAAGTACCAGGGCGCGCCGTCGGGGACGACGCCGCCCGGCAGGGATGCGGCGAAGGCCTCGACCCGCTCGCGGGCGATCCGCTCGACGTCGTCGCCGCGGGCGACCAGAGCGGTCTGCAGCGGCAGGCGGCGCCAGGTGCGGCCGTCGACCTCGGAGACGAGGTCGAGCTGCTTGCCCTCGTTGGCGACGTAGTCGCTCTTGGGCACGACCTCCTCCTCGGCCGCGGGCTCCGCGGCGACGGCGGCGGGGGCCGGCGCGGCGGCGAGCGCGGCCTCGTCGGCCGAGCCGCCGAGCGCGCGGGTGGCGCCCTCGGCGTCGTCGAAGAAGGTGCGCATCCACAGCTCGACGTTCAGCAGGCGCCAGAACATCAGCGTGCCGTGGTTCTCCGGATGGGCGATGTAGTCGTCGAACAGCGCGAGCACGCTCGGCGCGTCGAAGTAGGGCCGGGAGGCGAAGGATGCGGAGGCGAAGACGTCCCGCAGCTGCGGCGCGATCGAGCGGAACCACTCCCCCTCGGGGGTGGTGAAGCCGATCTTGTTGCGGCGCTTGGAGATCATGTCGGGGAGGATCCCGTCCATCGCCTCGCGCAGGATCCGCTTGTTCCAGCCGTCGTGGATGATCGCGGACTCGTCGAGGGAGAACAGGAACTTCAGCAGCTCCTTGTCGACGAAGGGGACGCGCCCCTCGATGCTGAAGCGCATCGTGTTCTTGTCCTCGTAGCGCAGCAGCGAGGGCAGGGAGGAGCGGAAGGTGTCCTCGAGCAGGCGCTCCTTGAGGTCGTCCTGGACGGAGGTGACCTTCTCGCCGCTGTGCTCGGCGACGAAGCCGGAGTTCAGCAGCGCCTCCATCGGCACGGAGGTGCGGCCGGAGAACTTGGTGCGGGCGAGCTTGCGGAGGATGTCGCGGGAGCCGACGACCTCGGAGGCGAGCTCCTTGAACCGCTTCTGGCGCCGCAGCTGGCGCAGGTAGACGTAGAAGTACGGGTTGTACCCGGCCATCATCTCGTCGGCGCCCTGCCCGTCCAGGAGCACGGTGATGTGCTGGCTGGCCTCGCGCATCACGGCGTACTGCGCGTAGGGGCCGGTCGAGATGATCGGCTCCTCCTGGGTGCGCACGAAGTCGTGGAGGTCCTCGAGGAACGCCTCGGGCTGCGGGTGGATCTTGTGGGCCGTGATCTGGCCGCGGTTCTCGTCCAGCAGCGCGTCGACGTAGCGCTCCTCGTCGTTGGAGGAGTTCGGGAAGACGGCGGAGAAGGTGTTCTGGCGGGAGCCGACCGCCTCGTAGCCCGCGTCCTCGGGCTGCTCGCGCAGCTGGCGCGCGATCACGGCGGCGACGGCGGAGGAGTCCAGCCCGCCGGAGAGGGAGGTGCCGACGGGGACCTCTGACTGCAGGCGCATCCGCACGGAGTCCTGGAAGCGCTCGCGGTACTCGTCCACGACCGACTGGTCGTAGGGACGGCTGGGGCGGGCGGCGATCTCGCGCAGCTCCTCCTTCAGCCGGGTGAAGGAGCGCACCTCGGTGCCGTCGGGGCGGATCTCGAGCACCTCGCCGGACATCAGGCGGTTCACGCCGGCGAAGAAGGTGCGGGAGTCGTCGTCCTGGACGCGGAACTTCAGGTAGCGGTAGACGGCGCGGTCGTCCGGCGCGGCCTCGAAGGTGCCGGAGGCGAGCAGCGAGCGGATCTCCGAGCCGAAGACGACCCTCGGCGCCCCGCCGGCCTCGGAAGCGGGGTCCACGCGGTAGTAGAGCGGCTTGATGCCGAAGTGGTCGCGCGCGAGGGTGACGGTGCCGGTGGTCGCGTCGTGGATCGCGAAGGCGAACATGCCGTTGAAGCGGTCGTAGGCGGCGGTGCCCCACTCGGCGTGCGCCTCCAGCAGCACCTCGGTGTCCGAGTCGGTGCGGAAGGTGTGCCCGAGCTGCTCGAGCTCGGCGCGCAGCTCGAGGTAGTTGTAGGTCTCGCCGTTGTAGACGATGGTGTAGCGGCCGTCGGCGGTGGTCATCGGCTGGGCGCCGTGCTCGCGGTCGATGATGGCCAGGCGCCGGTGGGCAAGCCCGGCCTCGCCGTCGACGAAGAGGCCCTCGCCGTCAGGACCGCGGTGGGCCAGGGCGCCGCTCATCCGGCGGGCGATCCGCTCGGTGTCAGCGCCGTATCCGTAGGTGCCGGCGATTCCGCACATGGGGCGAGTCCTTTCGAGGGGGACGGCTGCGCCCTCGGTCCGGACGCTCGCCGCCGTGGGGCGACGACGTCGGGGACGTCGTCCGCAGGGCGCGGGACGGACCGGTCGGGCCGCCCAAGGGTATCAACGGGGCCGCGGCCGACGGGGCAGGCGCGGCGCGACGGTCAGCTTCCGCGGCGGGCGAGGACGAGGTCCTCGCCCTCGACGCGGACCTCGAGGTCGTCCAGCGAGGTGACCAGGGCGTCCGCGAGCGGGGACAGCTCCCCGGCGGGGGTGGTCGTCGTCACGGCGACGGTGCGGGCGCCGGCGGCGATCCCGGCGCGGAGCCCGCCGACGGAGTCCTCGAGGACGACGGTGCGGGAGGGCTCGACCCCGACCCGCTCGGCGCCCAGTAGGTACGGCTCCGGATCGGGCTTGCCGTGGGTGACCTGGTCCGCGGTGACCAGCCCCTCGGGCGCGGGCAGCCCGGTGCGGGACCAGCGGGCCTCGAACAGGGGCCGGGTGCAGGAGGTGACGATGGTCCAGCTCGCGCGGCCCAGGGTCTCGGCGGCGGCGTCGAGCTCGGCGAGCAGCCGTTCGGTGCCGGGCAGGACGACGATCCCCTCCACGTCCTGCATCTCGAGCTCCTCGATGCGGCGGTGGGCCGCGTCGAGCTCGGCCTCGCTCGCCTCGGGCAGGATCTGGGCGAGGATGCGGCGGGCGGGCATGCCGTGATGGGCGTGGCCGAACCGGAGGTCGGTGCCCAGCTCGCGCAGGAGCGTGTTCCAGGACCGCTCGACGGCGGGGCCCGAGTCGATCAGGGTCCCGTCCATGTCCAGCAGCAGGGCGCCGGTGCACAGCGGCAGCGCGGTGTCGGGAGCGGGATCCTGGGAGTCCGTCATGCCGTCAGAATCTCATATCCCCTGGCGGACCGGCGGTCGATGTCCGTGCAGGTGATCGTAGAGTGTCGAGCATCATGACCGCCGCCGTCCCCGCCCCGTCACCGCGCCCCGACGCCCCTGGTGCGTCCCTGCGCACGATCCGTCGCACCGGCTTCTCGATCGGGCTGGCGACGGGGCTGTACGGGATCAGCTTCGGCGCGCTCGCGACCGCCTCCGGGCTCGACCTGTGGCAGGCGATGGTGCTCTCCGCGGTGATGTTCACCGGCGGCAGCCAGTTCGCCTTCGTGGGCGTGGTCGGCGGGGGCGGCTCCGCCCTCGGCGCGGCGCTCGCCTCGCTGCTGCTGGGGATCCGCAACACGCTGTACGGGCTGATCCTCGCCCCCTCCCTGCCGCGCGGCGGGGCGAGGGGCGCGGCCCGTGCGCAGCTGACGATCGACGAGTCCGCGGCGCTGGCGGCGACGGGCACGACCGAGGCGGAGCGTCGGGCGGGGTTCTGGTCCGCCGGGGTGTGGGTGTACGTCTTCTGGAACCTGTTCACCCTCGCGGGCGCGCTGGCCGGTCAGCACATCGCCGATCCCGCGGCCTGGGGGCTCGACGCCGCTGCGGCCGGGGCGTTCATCGCGCTGCTGTGGCCGCGGCTGCGCAGCGGGGACGCGGTCGCGATCGCGGTGGCCGCGGCGTTCGTGGCGCTGCTGACCACGCCGGTGCTGCCCGCCGGGCTGCCGGTGCTCGCCGCGGCGGTGGTCGCGGTGGTGGCCGGTCTGCTGCCGTCCCGTCGCGGGGCGACGGGGCACGCAGCGCCCGAGGTCGATGCGTCGGACGACGAGCCCGCGACGGGCGAGGAGGAGCGGCGATGAGCCTGCTGTGGATCGCGGTGATCGCCGCGTCGGTGCTGTCCTTCGTGCAGAAGTGGATCGGCTACCAGGCGCCGCAGGACGTGCTCGAGCGCCCCCGGATCGCGCGGATCACGCGCCTGCTGCCGATCGCGCTGCTGGGGGCGCTGGTGGCGACCCAGACCGCGGCCGACGGGACGGAGGTCGTGCTGGACGCGCGGCTGGCCGGGCTGGGCGTCGCGGTGGTGCTGCTGCTGGTGCGGGCGCCGTTCCTGGTGGTCGTGGTCGGCGCCGCCGCGGCCGCGGCCGCGCTGCGGGCGCTCGGCTGGGCCTGAGCCCGGGGTCCTGCTCGTCGCGCCGCTCGGCGCACCGCTCGCCATCACGCTCGCCCGGGCTCCCGGCGCGAGGACGCCCGACGGGTCAGCGGCGCGCGGCCTCGATCGCGCGACGGGTCGCCATGCGCGCTCCCTTGCGGTCGCGCAGCGCGTCGTAGGCCAGGGCGAGGCGGAACCAGGCGCTCCATTCCCCCTCGCGGCCGTCCTGGACCGCGGCGCGCGCGGCCTCGAACTCGGCCCGGGGGTCCTCCGCCTCGGCGTCGGCCGGGGGCTCGTACCGGGCGGAGAGGTCGCCGGCGGCCATGCCGAAGAGCATCTCGCGCCAGGTCACCCACACGGTCAGCACCAGCAGCACCACGATGCCGATGGCCAGCCCGTACCCGAGCCCTCCCCCGGCGCGCACGAAGCCCCAGGCGATCCAGCCCAGGCCCCACGCATAGGCCGCGGTGACCAGGATGAGCACTGCGACCATCAGCTTCTGTCGCATCCCTGTCCCCGTCCCGGGCCTCAGCCGAGGTCCATAAAGCCGTCCAGGCCCACGGTGAGGCCCGGGTGCGCGGCGACCTCGCGCACGCCCAGCAGCACGCCGGGCATGAAGCTGATGCGGTCGAAGGAGTCGTGGCGCAGCACGAACTGCTCCCCCACCCCGCCGAACTGCACGACCTCGTGGGCGACGAGGCCGCGCTGGCGCACCGCGTGGACGTGGATGCCGTCGACGACCGCGCCGCGGGCGCCGTCCGGGTCCTTCTCGGTGGCGTCCGGGACCGGTCCGAGACCTGCCGCGGCCCGGCCGCGGGCGATCGCGGCGGCGGTGTGGCGGGCGGTGCCGGAGGGGGCGTCGAGCTTGTTCTCGTGGTGCATCTCGATGATCTCGGCGCTGTCGTAGTAGCGCGCGGCGACCTCGGCGAAGCGCATGGCGAGCACGGCGCCGATCGCGAAGTTCGGGGCGATCAGCACGCCCACTCCCTCGGCGCCCGCGAGCCGCTCCCGCAGCGCCTCGAGCGACTCCTCGCTCCAGCCGGTGGTGCCGACCACGGCGTGGATGCCGTGGTCGATCAGCCAGGCGACGTTGTCGGCGGTGGCGGAGGGGACGGTGAGGTCGATCGCGACCTCGGCCCCGGCCTCGGCCACGGCGTTCAGGTCGTCGCCGCGGCCGATCCGGGCGACGAGCTCGAGGTCGTCGGCGTCCTCGACGGCGCGGCAGGCGGCCGCGCCCATGCGGCCGGCGGCGCCGAGCACGGCGACGCGGGTGGGGCGTGCGGCGGACGGGGTCTGGGCGGAAGCGGGGGTCATGGCGGCTCCTGGGGTCGTGGCGGTGCAGGGAGGGACGGGGACGGGGAGGGTCCGCGAGGCGGGGTCAGCGCTCGGGGCCGACCTCGACCCGGGTGCTGTACGAGCGGGACAGGCGCGCGGCGAGGTCACGCACGTCGGCGACGTCGACCTCCCCGATGCGGGCGAGGGTCTCGTCGACGCTGGTGTAGCGGCCGTGGACCAGCTCGATCGTGCCGAGGCGGCCCATGCGGGAGCTGGTGTCCTCGAGGCCGAGTGCGAAGGAGCCGGTGATCTGGCCCTTCGCCCGGATCAGCTCGAGCTCGTCGATGCCCGTCTCGCCCATGCGGCCGAGCTCCTCCGCCAGCAGCTCGACGACCTGGCCCGTGCGGCCGGGACGGCAGGCGGCGTACATGCCGAACAGTCCCGCATCGCGGTAGCCGGCGCTGAAGGAGTAGACGGTGTAGGCCAGCCCCCGCTCCTCGCGGACGGACTGGAACAGGCGCGAGGACATGCCGCCGCCGAGCACGGACATCAGCACCGAGAGGGTGTGGCGGTCCTCGCTGAGCGCGGTGAGGCCCTGCCCGCCGAGGTAGATGTGGTTCTGCTCGGTGGGGCGGACGAGACGGTGCGGGGCGAGCGCGGCGACGTCAACGGCGATCCCGTCGCTCGACACGGCGGTCGCGGCGCGCCGCCCGCGGGAGGGCAGCGCCCCCTCCCCCAGGCTCCAGCCGCCGCGGCGCAGGCCCGCGGCCAGGAGGCCGGCCAGCTCGTCGTGGTCGATGTCGCCGACGGCGGTGACCACGAGGTTGTCGGGCCGGTAGTGCTCGCGGTAGTGGGCGCGGACGTCCTCGATGGTGAGCGCCTCGACGCTCGCGGCGGTGCCGCCGACGGGGCGTCCGAGCGCCGTGTCGGGGCCGAGCACCTGGGCGAGGAAGGTCTCGTAGCCGACGTCGTTCGGGTCGTCCTCCGCCATCGCGAGCTCCTCGAGGATGACCTCGCGCTCGGTGGCCAGGGCGTCCTGCTCGAGGACGGAGGCGGTGATCATGTCGGTGAGGACGTCCACGGCCATCGGCACGTCGGCCGAGCGCACCCGTCCGTAGTAGAGGGTGTGCTCCTTGGCGGTGACGGCGTTGGAGTCGCCGCCCACCTCGTCGAAGGCGGTGGCGATGTCCATCGCGCTGCGGCGCCGGGTGCCCTTGAACAGCAGGTGCTCGAGCACATGGGTCGATCCCGCATGGGCGGGGGCCTCGTCGCGGGAGCCGACGGGCAGCCACAGCCCGATGCTCGCGCTGCGCACGCTGCGGTCGGTCTGGGTGAGCAGCCGCACCCCGCCGGGCAGGATGCTGCGCCGCACGCCGGTCGCGGCGTCGAGGATGACGTCGGAGGCAGGATCGTCGTAGAGGAGGTCGGAAGGCATCGCTCGATTGTTCCACGGGTGGCGCGCCGCTCCGAGAGACCTCACTCACCTCACTCGCGGCCGGGAGGAGGGCGCTCCCACAGCAGCTCGAACCACTTCCGGGCGCCGTCGTCGAGGGTGACCACGTCGAACACCGCATCGGAGGTCCGAGACAGCTGCTGGGCGCGCACGGTGCGCCCAGCGCTCTCCAGCAGGTCGTACTCGTCCTGCACGCCGAGCACCGCTATCGGATCCTCCGCGCTCCCGGTCGCGCTGGCACGCAGACCGGCGAGCGCGGGCCGCGCCTGCTCTGCGTCCGCCTGCCCGCCGGCCGCCTCACGGCATCTCCAGCGGCGACCACTCCTGGCCGTCCCACTTGATCACGCCCCACCATCGGGTCACGGCATAGAGGGTGCCGTCGGGGGCCCATGCGGTGCGTCCCAGCTCTCCGGGGGCTCCGATGTCGGGGACGGGCTTCGGCAGGTCGATGCGCTCGTGTCCCGCGAGGCCGGCGCTCCAGATCTCGAGAGCCTCGGACTCTCCGCCGGAAACGGCGAGGCGACCGTCCGGCCCCACGGCGAGGTACTCGGGCACGGGGATTCCCGATTCGACGTCCCTGCCGCATCCGGAGTCGGGGGAAGCCGGCTGGAGCCGGGCCTCCTCGGCGATGCCCAGGACGAAGCGTCCTTGGTCGTCGGCGGCGATCCCGACCGCATCCTGCGAGCAGCCCTCCAGGGCCGTGGCCCTCTCGCCGGTGCGGGCATCCCAGTGCTCGGCGCCGCGTCCCTGGACAGCGACGGCGATCTGCGAGCCGTCCGGCGAGTAGGCGAGGGCCATCGGGGTCCCGTACGAGACGCGCAGGACCGGCTGGGTCGCGCATGTGCCCCCGGCGAGCGACCAGAGCCGGATCGTCCCGTCCGTGCTCAGGGAGGCGAGCTGGTCGCCATCGGGGCTGAAGGCGAGATCCCGGATGACCCGGGAGCGTCGGGAATCGGACTCCTCGTGGCCGCCGAGTGTCCACAGCACCTCACCATCGGGTCGCGCCAGGTGGATCGCGAGCTCTCCGGCCGTCGCGATCAGGTCCTCCTGAGGGTGCCAGACGATGGCCCCGGTCATGGTGTCGTCGAAGCGGGCGACGATCTCCCCGGTGGCGGTGTCCCAGATCGTCGTGCCGGCGGTCTCGCTCTCCGACAGCGCCTGCCGGTGCCACCACTCATGGGCGGCGACGCGAGCACCGTCCGGTGACACGGCAAGGCCGAGGAGTCCGAGCTGCGGCTCCTTGCGAAGGTGGGTCTCCGCTCCGAGCGAGGGGAGGGAGAGCCCTGCTCCGGACTCGACCGGCTGATCACCCTCCAGGCAGATGCTGTCCGGGGGCCCGCCGCAGCCACTGAGCGTCCCCGCGCCGAGGAGGAGCCCGGCCCCCAGCAGGGCTCGTCGGGTGGTGTCGCTCATCCCTCGCTCACCGGGACACCGGCATCGCGCTGCGCCTGCTGCAGGTCCTCGAAGCTGAACTCGTCGGCGAACACGTCCTCGCGCTCCCGAGCATTGACCTCCACCTCCTGGTCCAGGTAGTCCTGCATCTGCTCCTGATACTCGGGCGTCGACGGATCACCGATGGGCGGGAACTCGTAGTTCCACGGCCGGAACTCGTGGCGCCACTGCTCGATCTCCTCGCGCGTGAAGCCGTACGCCCGCTCGACCTCGGCGTACTCCTCGCTGTTGTCGTCGCCCGTGACCCAGTCCCAAGGATCGGCTTCGGTGCGGCGGATCATCTCGTACTGCACCTGGTGCCTGGCCTCATGGGCGGCGATCTGCAGGCCATAGGGGCTGTCCAGCAGCTCGCTTCCGTGCCCGTAGCGTCCCCTCCGCGCGCCGGACGGCATCGGAGCACCGCAGGACCTCCTCGGTGTCCGTCCCCAGCATGCCGTTCCTCCCCGCCCCGGCGCCCGGACTCCCGTGATCGGGCTCACCGCGATCACCTTATGCGACGGCACCGGCCCCACCCAAGCACGGCTCGTCGCCTGTGGACGGCCGGCGCATGATGCGCATGGACCGGCTCATGGCGGGGCCGGGAACGGGGCGAGGGCGGCACCCCGAGTGGGGTGCCGCCCTCGCACGAGCGCTCAGCGGGTGAGCGACGGGATCACTCGGCGGTGGTCTCCTCGGCGGCGACCGATGCCTGCGACTCGACAGCCTCGGCGGACTCGGCCTCGTCCTCGATCGTGGCGAGGGAGATCTTGCCGCGGGCGTCGATCTCGCGGATCTCCACCTCGATCTTCTGGCCGACCTTGGCGACGTCCTCGACGTTCTCGACCCGCTTGCCGCCGTTGAGCTTGCGCAGCTGGGTGACGTGGAGCAGGCCGTCCTTGCCCGGGGTGAGCGAGACGAAGGCGCCGAAGTCGACCACGCGCACGACGGTGCCGAGGTAGCGCTCGCCGACCTCGGGGACCATCGGGTTGGCGATGGCGTTGACCGCGGAGCGGGCCGCCTCGGCCGAGGGGCCGTCGGTCGCGCCGATGTAGACGGTGCCGTCGTCCTCGATGGTGATGTCGGCGCCGGTGTCGTCCTGGATCTGGTTGATCATCTGGCCCTTCGGGCCGATGACCGCGCCGATCTTGTCGACGGGGATGGTCACCGCGAGCACGCGCGGGGCGTGCGGGCTCATCTCGTCGGGCGCGTCGATCGCCTCGCCCAGCACGGAGAGGATCGCCAGACGCGCCTCGTGGGCCTGCGAGAGGGCGCCGGTGAGCACCGAGGCGGGCAGGCCGTCGAGCTTGGTGTCCAGCTGGATGGCGGTGACGAACTCGGAGGTGCCGGCGACCTTGAAGTCCATGTCGCCGAAGGCGTCCTCGGCCCCGAGGATGTCGGTGAGGGCCGCGTAGCGGGTCTCTCCGTCCACCGTGTCGGAGATCAGGCCCATCGCGATGCCGGCGACCGGGGCGCGCAGCGGCACGCCGGCGTTCAGCAGCGAGAGGGTCGAGGCGCAGACGGAGCCCATCGAGGTCGAGCCGTTGGAGCCGAGGGCCTCGGACACCTGACGGATCGCGTAGGGGAACTCCTCGCGGCTGGGCAGCACCGGGACGATGGCGCGCTCGGCGAGCATGCCGTGGCCCACCTCGCGGCGCTTCGGGGAGCCGACGCGGCCGGTCTCGCCGGTGGAGTACGGCGGGAAGTTGTAGTGGTGGATGTAGCGCTTGCGGTCGACGGGCCCGAGGGAGTCGATCTGCTGCTCCATCTTGAGCATGTTCAGCGTGGAGACGCCCAGGATCTGGGTCTCGCCGCGCTGGAACAGTGCCGAGCCGTGCACGCGCGGGAGCACCTCGACCTCGGCGGAGAGAGCGCGGATGTCGCGCAGGCCGCGGCCGTCGATGCGGACGCCCTCGGTGAGGACCTTCTTGCGCACGACCTGCTTGGTCAGCGCGCGGAAGGCGCCGGAGACCTCGGACTCGCGACCCTCGAGCTGCGCACCCTCGGCGGACAGCTCGGCGATGACCTCGCCGAGCAGCTGCTCGGTGCGCTCCTCGCGCTCGGTCTTCGCGGCGATGGACATGACCTCGGCCAGGCGCTCGGTCGCGGCGGCCTCGACGATGCCGTAGGCGTCCTCCTGGTAGTCCAGGAAGAGCGGGAACTCGCGCACGGGCTTCGCGGCCTTCGCGGCGAGCTCCTGCTGCGCCACGCACAGGCTGCGGATGAAGACCTTGGCGGCCTCGAGGCCCTCGGCGACGACGGACTCCGTCGGGGCGATCGCGCCCTGCTCCTTGATGAGCGTCCAGGAGTTGTCGGTGGCCTCGGCCTCGACCATCATGATCGCCACATCGTCCTCGACGATGCGACCGGCGACGACCATCGAGAAGACGGCCTCGTCCAGCTGCGCGAAGGTCGGGAACGCGACCCACTGTCCGCCGCCCTGCGCGTCGGGCATGAGCGCGATGCGCACGCCGCCGATCGGGCCCGAGAAGGGCAGACCGGAGATCTGGGTGGAGGCGGAGGCGCCGTTGATGCCGACGACGTCGTAGGCGTCCTCGGGGTTGCAGGCCATGACGGTCAGCACGACCTGGACCTCGTTGCGCAGGCCCTTGACGAAGGCGGGGCGCAGCGGGCGGTCGGTGAGGCGGGCGGCGAGGATCGCATCGGTGCCCGGGCGGCCCTCGCGACGGAAGAACGAGCCGGGGATGCGGCCCGCGGCGTACATCCGCTCCTCGACGTCGATGGTGAGGGGGAAGAAGTCGAAGTGCTCCTTCGGCTTGTTCGACACCGCGGTCGCCGAGAACACCATGGTGTCGTCGTCGAGGTAGACGGACACGGCACCGGCGGCCTGCTGGGCGAGGCGGCCGGTCTCGAAGCGGATCTCGCGACGGCCGTAGGCGCCGTTGTCGATGACGGCGGTGGTGGCGGTGATGTCAGGGCCTTCCATGGCCATGGGGGATCTCCTTGGTTGAGGGGTGCCCTTGCCGGTGCGGCCTTCGTCAGTCACCCGCGGCGCCCGGGCGGGACCGGGGTCTCCGGTCGCCCGATCCGCAGGCCACTGCCGAGGACCGAACCTGGTCGGGGCGGACATACGACACCGCCGCCCGCCCTGGGGGCGAGCGGCGGAGGGGATCAACGGCGGATGCCGAGGCGCTTGATCAGCGCACGGTAACGCTCGATGTCGTTCTCCTGGAGGTACTTCAGGAGGCGCTTGCGCTGACCGACCAGCAGCATCAGACCACGGCGCGTGTGGTGATCGTGCTTGTGGGTCTTGAGGTGCTCGGTCAGGTAGGTGATGCGGTGGGTGAGCAGCGCGATCTGGACCTCGGGCGAACCGGTGTCGCCCTCGCCGGTCGCGTACTCCGAGATGATCGCCTGCTTGGTGGCGGAATCGAAGGCCATACTGGTTCTCCTCAGGTCGTTGCGCGGCGCGCCGGGGCCTTCTGCCCCGGGCCCTTCCGACGAGCGGCCCCCGAGCGCACCTCACCCCTGCGGGTGGGCATTGGCTGGGGGCGGGATCGCTCTCCGCGGCCGATATGACGGCTCGGGAAGGATATCAGGAGCCCAGGTCGCTCCGGGAGCGCTCCGCCTCGAGAGTGCGGCGGGTCACCTCGACGTCCTCGGCCATCTGCTCCACGAGCGCGTCGATCGAGTCGAACTTCAGCGTGGGGCGCTGGAACTCGACGAACTCCAGGCGCACGGTGTCGCCGTAGAGATGGAGGTCGTGGTCGCCCAGCACGTACGCCTCGACGGTGCGGCGGGGCGCGCCGTCGGCCTCGAAGGTGGGGTTTGTGCCGATGGAGATCGTCGCCGGGGCGCCGGCCAGCGGCTCGTCCCCCGCGTGCGCGGGGTCCTGGGCGGTGACCGTCGCATAGCCGGCGTAGACCCCGTCGGCCGGGATCAGGCCCTGCGGCCGCGGGCCCAGGTTGGCCGTGGGGAAGCCGAGCTCGCGGCCGCGGCGGAAGCCGTGGTGGATCACGTCGGTGACGGTGTGCAGCCTGCCCAGCGCCTCGTTCGCGGCGCGAACGTCACCGGCGAGCAGGTCGCGACGGATCCCCGAGGAGGAGATCCGGCCGGTGCCCGTCCCCTCGTGCCCGAGGTCCGGGGCGGTGACGACCTCGAAGCCGTACTTCTCCCCCAGCTCCCGCATGGTGTCGATGTTCCCCGCGTTCGCGCGGCCGAACAGGGCGTCCTCCCCCAGCACCACGCACTTCGCACGAAGCCCCTCGACCAGGAAGATCCGCACGAACTCCTCCGGGGAGTGCTGGGCGAAGTCGAGCGTGAACTCGAGGTCGAGCACGCCGTGCAGGCCGGCGAGCAGGAGCAGGCGGTCGCGGTCCTCGTGCCCGGTCAGCAGCGGCGTCGCCTCGGGCGAGCCCATGACATGGCGCGGATGCGGCCAGAAGGTGAGGGCGACGGGGCTCAGGGAGCGCGCCTCGGCGTGGCGGCGCAGCTGGTCCAGCACGAAGCGGTGCCCCCGGTGGACGCCGTCGTAGTTCCCGATCGAGACCGCGGTCTCGCCGAGCTCGGCGGGCACCTCCAGGACGGAGTGCCAGATGGGGAGGCGGGTCACGACGCGCTCAGGTCCTTCCGATGCCGGGTGCGGTCCGCGCACCCGTGCTCCGCCGCGCCGGCGGGCGGGCTGCGACGGCGGGTTCGCCGGAGGACACTGTAACGCCCGCAGGCCGGGGCCATCCGACGTCGCCACGGCACCGACGCCCCGGGGCGCTCTCCGGGCCACCTGCCCGAGTGCGACCTGGACCTCGGCTGTTGCAGAGCTGTGACGAAGCTCGGACCGGACATCGTGGTAGTAGGCGGGACGCTCCGTTAGTCTCGGACGGAAGGCGGCGCCGGGGAGGGACCCCTGTGCCCTGCGGCGCAAGCCGAGGGCGGACACGACGGCCGCCGGGAACGGATCTGGATCCATGACGAACGTGACCGATACGGCCCCGGGTGGCCGCAGCCGTCGCCGGGTCGCGCTGATCCTCGTGGCGATCGTCGCCGTCCTCGCCGTGATCCTCACCGGCGGGGCGCTGGCCTACGCCAAGCAGTTCGAGGGCCGCGCGCTGCCGGGCACCATGGTGCTCGGCCAGGACGTCTCCGGGAAGAGCCCCGAGGAGATCGCCGCCCTGGTGACCGAGCACGGCGAGTCCGTGAAGGTCTCGGTGACCGCCGGCGAGAAGCAGCTCGAGGTGCCGCTGGCGGACCTCGGCGTGAGCGTCGACTCCGCCGCGACCGCCGCCGCGGCGCTCGAGCGCGACGACTCCCTGCCCGCGGTCATCTCCTCGACCTGGTCCGGCGAGCACAGCGTCGAGCCCGTCGTCGAGGTGGACGAGGCCGCCGTGGCCGAGTTCGCGAAGGGCCTGATCCCCGAGGAGATGACCACCCCGGTCGATGCGCAGGTCGTCTTCGACGAGGAGGCGCAGGCCTGGAACGTCGAGCCCGGCCGCAACGGCCAGGGCGTGGACCCGCAGACCCTCGTCGAGGCCGTGAAGACCAAGGCCCCCGCCCTCGAGAGCTTCTCCGTGGAGCAGCCGATCGAGGAGATCGCCCCCGCGATCACCACCGAGGAGGCCGAGGAGGTCGTCGGCACGATCTCCTCGCTGCTCGAGCAGCCCATGTCGATCTCCGGCGCCGACGGCGAGACCCATGAGGTCTCCGCCGAGCGCCGCAGCGACTGGATCTCCGTGACCCCGGACGAGTCCGGCGAGGACCTCTCCATCGCGGTGGACGAGGACGCGGTGCGCGAGTGGGTCGCCACCCGCGCCGACGAGGACGCCGTCGAGCCGGAGAACGGCATCGAGCAGGTCGACGAGGCCGGCGAGGTCGTCAAGGTCGTCTCCGAGAAGAAGGACGGCCTGGAGATCACCAACACCGACGCCGTCGCCGACGAGCTGATCACCGCGCTGAAGGGCACCACTCCCCTGGAGGCCGCCTTCGAGACCAAGAAGCTCGAGGCGAAGGTCGACAAGGTCGACGCTCCGAAGGACGAGGAGGAGAAGGACGAGGAGAAGTCCTCGGACGACGAGAAGAAGGACGAGGAGTCGACGGACGAGGAGCCCGCCGCCGAGCCGACCGGCGAGAAGTGGATCGACGTCGACCTCACCAACAAGACGGTCACCGCCTACGTCGGCGACACCCCCGTCTGGGGCCCGCGCTCGATGGTCGATGGCAAGGAGGGCAACGAGACCCCCACCGGCACCTACGAGATCTACCTGCGCTACGACCGCCAGGACATGACCAACGCGGCGTACTACGACGAGGGCCATCCGAAGTACTACTACATCCCGGACGTCCCCTGGGTGCAGTACTTCCACCACGGGTACGGGTTCCACGGCGCGCCGTGGCGCTCCTCCTTCGGGTACTCCGGCTCGCACGGCTGCATCAACCTGCCGGTCTCCGATGCGAAGTGGCTGTACGACTGGGCCAGCATGGGCACCAAGACGGTGGTGCACCGCTGAGCGGTCCCCGCTCCCCCGCACGGCAGTGAGAGAGGGCCCCTCCCGATGACGGGAGGGGCCCTCTCTCACTGCGAGCCCCGGTGCGGCGGTCCCGCCCGCGGCGACCTCGGGCGGCTCAGCGGCGGGTGTCCTCGGGCACGACGAGCCGGGGGTGCCAGTCCCGTCCCTCGCGCTGCAGGACGGCCACCAGGCGGCCAGCCGTATCGAGGGCCGCGACCGGGGCGTCCTCCGGGCCGGCGTGCGCGGGATGGGGCCGGGAGGGCGCTCGCAGCTCCTGCGCGGAGCGGATCCGCTTCCCCGTCCCGAGCGCCGCGGCCTCGTCCTCCGCGACGTCCAGGACCGGCAGCACGCGCGCGGCGATCTCGCCGAGCCCGTGCAGGGGCAGGTCCACGTCGTCGCCCTCGCCGCGGGCGGGGACGTGCACCCCGTCCTCGACCGCGAAGGGGCCGACGGCGGTGCGGCGCAGCGCGGTCAGGTGCCCGCCGACGCCGAGGGCGGCGCCGAGGTCGCGGGCGAGGGCGCGGACGTAGGTGCCCGAGGAGCAGTCGACCACGGCCTCGAGGTCGAGATGCCCGTCCCGCTCGGTGCGGGAGAGGATCTCGAAGCGCGGCACGCGCACGGGCCGGGCGGCGAGCTGGACGTCCTCCCCCGCGCGGGCGCGGGCGTAGGCGCGCTTCCCGTCGACCTTGATCGCACTGACCGTCGAGGGGACCTGCTGGATGCCGCCGCGGAGCCCGTCGAGGGCCTCCTCGAGACGGACGTCCTCGATCCCGGTGGCATCGACCCGCTCGCCCAGCGGCTCGCCCTCGCGGTCGTCGGTCGTGGTGGCGCTGCCCAGCCGGATCGTGGCGAGGTAGGTCTTGTCCAGGCCGACGAGATGGGTGAGCAGCCGGGTGCCCTGCCCGACGCCCAGCACGAGCAGGCCGGTGGCCATCGGATCGAGGGTGCCGGCGTGGCCGACCTTCTTGGACCCCAGCAGCCAGCGCACGCGGGCGACCACGTCGTGGCTGGTGCGGTCCTCGGCCTTGTCGACGAGCAGGATGCCGTGGGGTGCGGAGGTCACGCCCGCTCGTGCCCCGGGGCGGTGCCCTCGTCGTCGTCGAGATCCTCGCCCTCGAGGTCCTCGTCCTCGAGGTCCTCGTCCTCCTCGTCGCGGGGCTTGCGGTAGGGATCGGCCTCGCCGGCGTAGGCGGCGCCCTCCTTGGCGCGGGCGAGCTCCGCGTCGCGGCCGCGGGCCTCGCTGAGGAGGTCCTCGATGACGCGCGCGTTCTCGGGCACCGCATCGGCGATGAACTCGAGGGTGGGGGTCAGGCGCACGCCGGTCTGTCGGCCGACCTCGCGGCGGAGCATGCCGGTGGCGCTGTGCAGCGCGGCGGCGGTGCCCTCGCGCTCTTCGTCGGTGCCGAAGACGGTGTAGAAGACGGTGGCGTGCTGGAGGTCGCCGCTGACGCGCACGTCGGTGATCGTCACGAAGCCGAGCCGCGGGTCCTTGACCCGGGTGTCGAGCATGGTGGCGACGATGACCTTGATGCGGTCGGCGAGCTTGAGAGCGCGGGGATTGTCGTTCATGGGATGGGATCCTCCTGGTCGGCGCCGAGAGCGGCGAGCTCCTCGGCGCGGGGATGGTCGAAGGGGACCGCGAGCAGGATGTCACGGTCGATGGACTGGTCGACGCGGTGGCGGAAGGCGCCGTCGGCGCTGAGCACGCGCAGCCCGGCGTCCGCGAGCACCGCGCTCGCCTCGGCGTGGTCGAGGGTGCGGCGGTTGACCGCGAGCGCGACCCCGGCGCCGTCGCGCAGCAGCGAGCGCCAGCCGGGCGCCGCCTCGCGCAGCACCTCGAGCGGGGAGCGCTGCCAGGCGCCGCCCGCGCGGGAGCCGTGCTGGACGCCGTAGGGCAGGTCCCCGACGAGCGCGTCGACGGAGCCGCCGGGCAGCACCTCACCCAGGCGGGTGGTGTCGCAGCCGAGCAGGGTCAGGCGCTGCCCTCCGCCGGCGCGCAGGGTCTGCTTGTCGGGGGCGAGCTCCGCCTCGGTCCGGCTGCCCAGCTGCTCGCCGTGCACGGTGAGGCGGGTGGTCTCCAGGGTGTGCTTGTAGCGGTGGGTGCGCAGCCAGGTGCCGAGGAACGTCCGGTAGGCCTCCACGTCCTTGCGGTCGATCTCCGCGCCGACGGGGCTGAGCCCGAGGCGCAGCGCCCGGTTCAGCGTGGTGCCGCGTCCGCACAGCGGATCGAGCAGGTCGAGGGTCCCGTCGAGGATCCCGGCGCTACGGGTGGACAGGGCCGCGGCGAGGTTCACCAGCAGGGCGGTGAACTGCTCGTTGGTCTTCCCGGTGTAGCGCAGGGTGGTCTCGAGGTCGGAGGGGTGGCGCAGCACGGCGGGCAGAGGTCGAGGGCGCAGCAGCGGCCGGTCCGGGTCCTGGGGGTCCTCCTGCTGGACGTCGAGCACGCCGAGGGTGCCCGAGAGCATCGCCAGCAGCGCCTCGGAGCGCGGCTCGCCCGTCATGCCTCGCACCTCGAGCCCCGCCATCCCGCCGACCTCCCGGTCCCGCAGGGCGGGCACCGCGCCGAGATGGGCGCCGAGCACCCAGTGCGCCTCGGCGCGCGAGAGCGCCCCCGCGGCCTGCGCGTAGACGCGATTGGCCGAGGGGGCGCGGAGCAGGAGGGACACCTCGCTCATCGTGGTCTCCTCCCCCGCCGGCGCGGCCGGGCACCCCGGCGAAGGGGTGCCCGGCCGTCGCAGGATCAGCTGCGGGGCTTCTCCTGCATCTCGTAGGTGGTGATGAGGTCCTCGAGCTGGAGGTCGTTGAAGGACCCCAGGTTGATGCCGCACTCGTAGCCCTCGCGGACCTCGGTGACATCGTCCTTGTAGCGTCGCAGACCGGCGATCTCGATGTTCTCCGCGATGACCTTGCCGCCACGGGTGATGCGGGCCTTGGCGCCGCGCTTGATGAGGCCGCCGCGCACGATCGAGCCGGCGATGTTGCCGAACTTGGAGGAGCGGAAGATCTCGCGGATCTCCGCCGAGCCGAGCTCGACCTCCTCGTACTCCGGCTTGAGCATGCCCTTGAGGGCCTGCTCGACCTCATCGATGGCGTTGTAGATGACCGAGTAGTACTTGATCTCCACGCCCTCGCGGTCGGCGTACTCCGCGTTCAGGCCCTCGGCCCGGACGTTGTAGCCGATGATGACCGCGTCCGAGGCGACGGCGAGGTTGATGTTGTTCATCGTGATCGCGCCGACGCCGCGGTCGATGATCCGCAGGTCCACGCCCTCGCCGACATCGATGCCCAGCAGCGACTCCTCCAGGGCCTCGACGGCACCGGCCGCGTCGCCCTTGAGGATGAGGTTGAGGGTCTCGATCTTGCCGTCGGCGACGTGCTTGTTGAGGTCCTCGAGCGAGATGCGCTTGCGGGCCTTGGAGAGCGAGGCGGCGCGCTTGGCGGCCTCCCGCTTCTCGGCGATCTGACGGGCGGTGCGCTCGTCCTGGGCCACCAGGAAGGAGTCACCGGCGCCGGGCACCGAGGTGAGGCCGAGGACCTGCACCGGGCGGGACGGACCCGCCTCGGTGACGTTCTCGCCGTTCTCGTCGAGCATGGCGCGCACTCGGCCGTGGCCGATGCCGCACACGATCGCGTCGCCGACCCGCAGGGTGCCCTGCTGGACCAGCACGGTGGCGACCGGGCCGCGTCCCTTGTCCAGGTTCGCCTCGATGGCCACGCCGCGCGCGTCCTTGTCGGGGTTCGCCGAGAGCTCGAGGGAGGCGTCCGCGGTGAGCAGCACCGCCTCCAGCAGGTCGTCGATGTTCAGGTTCTCGCGAGCGGAGACGTCGACGAACATCGTCTCGCCGCCGTACTCCTCGGCGATCAGGTTGTACTCGGTCAGCTGCTGCCGGATCTTCTCCGGGTTCGCCTCGGGCTTGTCGATCTTGTTGACCGCGACCACGATCGGCACGTTCGCCGCCTGGGCGTGGTTCAGCGCCTCGATCGTCTGGGGCATCACGCCGTCGTCCGCCGCGACCACGAGGATCGCGATGTCGGTGACGTCCGCACCACGTGCACGCATGGCGGTGAACGCCTCGTGGCCCGGGGTGTCGATGAAGGTGAGCTGACGCTCGGCGCCCTCGTGCTCGACGTCCACCTGGTACGCACCGATGTGCTGGGTGATGCCGCCGGCCTCGCCCGCACCGACCTTCGCCTTGCGGATGGTGTCCAGCAGGCGGGTCTTGCCGTGGTCGACGTGACCCATGACGGTGACGACCGGGGGCCGCGGCATGCGGTCCGCCTCGTCCTCCTCGGCGAGCTCCGCGTCGAGGTCGATGTCGAACTGCTCGAGCAGCTCGCGCTCCTCGTCCTCCGGGGAGACGATCTCGATCTTGTAGCCGAGCTCGTTGCCGAGCAGCTCGAAGGTGTCCTCGTCCAGCGACTGGGTGGCCGTGGCCATCTCGCCCATCGCGAAGAGCACCGTGATCAGCGACGCGGGGTTGACGTCGATGCGATCGGCGAAATCGGACAGCGAGGCGCCGCGGCGCATGCGGATGGTCGCGCCGTTGCCGCGGGGCAGCGAGACGCCGCCCGGTGCGGGAGCCTGCTGCTGCTCCCATTCCTGGCGCTTGGCGCGCTTCGACTTGCGGGAGCGGGCCGGCTTGCCGCCGCGACCGAAGGCGCCCTGCGTCGCGCCGCGACCGCCGCGACCGCGGGGGCCGGGGCCGCCGCCGGGACGACCGCCC
>NZ_JAKJJW010000049.1:0-18816 GCF_025669985.1 Brachybacterium atlanticum
GGCCGCCCTCGCCGTCGGCGGCCGGCCCACCGGCGCGGAGCTCGCCCGGCGGACCCTGCGCGGCAGGGGCTGCCCGGCCGGGCACGACGCCGAGGGCTGAGCCTCCCGGGGCCTGGACCGCGGCGCGTCGTTCAGCCCCGGGAGCGCCTCCACCAGCGGCGACGGCGCGCAGGCTCCTCCTGCGGCGGCGCGGACTCCGCGGACGGCTCCAGCGGCGGCGCGGACTCCACGGACGGCTCCAGCTCCTGCGCCGGCTCGGGCTGCTCGAGCTCCTCGGGGTCGATCCGCAGGCCGTCCTCGTCGACCCACACGTCGGTCCAGCCGACGTCGGACTCGTCCCGGGGCACGAAGGGGCGACGGCCCGGCAGGAGCTCCTCGACCTCGGCCGCCGCCGGCTCCTGCGGGACGCGGACCTCCTCCCCGCGGTGCGGCACCGGGCAGGTCCAGAAGAACGGGCACCCCGGACAGCCGGCGGTCTCCTCGTCGGGAGCCGCCTCGCGCTGCATCGCGACGGTGTCGATCTGCTGCAGCATGCGCAGACGCGAGTCGTAGGGGTTGATCTCCATCTCGTGGTCAGCCTACTGCCGCTCGGGGCGGTCGCCCGCCGGGCCCGGCCCCGGGGCAGTCGCCCGTAGGATCGGGGTCGAGCCCCCCACCGCACGAGGAGATCCCTGATGAGCACCCCGGCCGAGCGCGTCCACGACGCCACCCGTCGCCTCCTGACCCTGCTCGAGGAGGGCGAGTCGACGACGCCCGAGGCGATCGCGCTGCGCGCCGAGCTCGCCGAGGCCACGGCCGAGGCGGACCAGCTCGAGGACGCCTACTACCAGGCCGACGAGCTGCTCAAGGACGCGCGGCGCGAGCACGGCGAGGAGCACGAGGCGACCGTCCGGGCCCGCGCCGCGGTCGAGACGGTCGAGGCGATCGCGCAGCGCGCGGGGAGCGCCCCGCAGGGCTGAGCGCCCGGGGCAGGCTCACCAGGGGGAGCCCGCCTCCGCGAGCTGCCGGTCCGCCTCCCCGCAGGTCGCCGTCGTGCGGTCCTGGTCGAACATGACGTGGACGTTCCCGATCAGCGGCGGGCACTCCTCCGCGGGGCAGACCGCCGGGAGCAGGTCGAGCCCGAGCACCTCGCCCTCGCCGGGGTCCGCGAGCTTCTCCAGCCGCGCCGCATCGGTGCGCTCGGCCGGCAGGAGATCGCGGCGCAGCGGCTCGGTGCAGTCCTCGACGGAGCGGCCGGCCTCGAGGCAGGCGATCGGGTCCTCGCGCAGGCGGGGCGTCTCCCGCAGCGCGACGACGTCGATGCCGTCCGCCCAGCGCCAGCGCGGGGACCACGAGCGGGGGAGAGGGGCGGCGGCTCAGCCGCGCAGGAACGCCGCGCAGGCCTGCTGCAGCAGCAGCGGGTCCGCGGTCGCGCACATCTCGCGGGCGGAGTGCATCGACAGCAGCGTGATGCCCACGTCGATGGTCGTCATGCCCAGGCGCGTGGCGGTGATCGGACCGATCGTGGAGCCGCAGGGCATGGCGTTGTGCGAGACGAAGTGCTGGTGCGGGACGCCGGCCCGCTCGCAGGCGGCGACGAAGGCGGCGATGCCGACGGCGTCGGTCGCGTACCGCTGCTGCGCGTTGATCTTCAGCATCGGGCCCTCGCCCAGCCGGGGTCGGTTCACGGGGTCGTGGCGCTCGGGATAGTTCGGGTGGGCGGCGTGGCCGGCGTCCGCGGAGAGGACGAGCGAGGAGGCGAGGACCTGCCGGCGGCTCGCCTCGTCGCCGCCGAGCGCGGCGTGGACGCGCACCAGCACGTCCTCGAGGAAGGGGCCGGCGGCGCCGGAGCGGGTCGCGGAGCCGACCTCCTCGTGGTCGTTGGCGACCACCAGCGCGATCGGGGCGGGCCCGTCGGCCCTGGCGGGGCGCTCGCCGGCGGCGACGGCGAGCAGCGCCTCGACCTCGGCGTGCACGGAGGTGAGGTTGTCCAGTCGGCCGGAGGCGAGGAACTCCTCGTCGGCGCCGAAGAGCGCCGGGGCCTGCGCGTCCACCGTCACCACGTCGAGGCCGACCACGTCGGCGCGGCGCACCCCGGCGTGGTGGGCGAGGATCTCCAGCACGTCCACGCCCTCGAAGCCGAGGATCGGCTGCATGTGCCGCTGCGGGTCCAGGGTCAGGCCGTCCTTGTTCACCGCGCGGTCCAGGTGCACCGCGAGCTGCGGGACGCGCAGCAGGCCGGGGGTGTCCACGAGCACGGTCGTGCCGTCGGCCAGTGCGAGCCGGCCCGCGAGGCGCAGCTCCCTGTCCAGCCAGGAGTTCAGCAGCGGGCCGCCGTAGATCTCCACGCCCACCTGGGCGAGGCCCTCCGCGCCGAGGCGGGGATCGGGCTTGACCTTCAGGCCGGGGGAGTCGGTGTGGGAGCCGACGATGCGGAAAGTGCTTGCCGCGTCCGCGCCCGCGGGGGCGGTCCAGGCGATCAGCGAGCCGTCGCGCAGCACGTAGCGGTCGCCCGCGACGTCCTCGACCGACCAGGCCGCGGTCTCGACCAGCTCGGTGAAGCCGGCCTCCGCGAGGCGTCGGGCCGCCTCGCGGGCGGCGTGGAAGCTCGAGGGGGAGGCGGTGACGAAGGCGCCGAGGTCGAGGGCGGCGGCACGGGCGCGGGGCGAGGGGGAGGCGGCGGAGAACGACATCACCCCGTCATTGAACCATCCGGCGCGGGCGGCCGACGGGGAGGGCCGGCGGCCGACGGGGAGGGCGGGCGGCCGACCGGGCGCGCGGGCGTCCATCGGGCCGGGCAGGCCGCCCGATGGGCCGGGCGCCGGGTCCTCAGCCGGCGTCGCGGATGCTGCCGGGGCCGTCCGGGCCCTCGAGCGCCTCCGTCATCGCCGGGGTGATGACCTGCTGGACGAAGCGCTTGGTGAGGTGGTCGTCGTCGAGGTACACGTAGCTGTCGCCGAGGACGGGGGAGCAGCGGCCGTCGGGACAGGTCAGCGGGCTGAAGTCGAGCGAGGTCAGGGTGCCTCCGCCCTCCGCGGCGACGAGCCCGGCCGCGGGGCTCTCGGGCGCGAGCTTCTCCGCGGCGTCCGCGCCGCAGGCCGCATCGGCCTCCTCGGGCGTGCCGCCCTCGGTGATCACGGCCTCCGCGCAGGAGTACGCGTTCTCCTCCCAGCGCGGGTTGTCGCGGACGCTGATCACGTCGATGCCGCGGGCGGTGAGGATCTCGACCGCATTGCCCATGCCCTCGGGCATCGTCTCCTCGGGGCCCTCGGGGGAGGTGCGGGTCGAGGTGGTCAGCACCACGTCCGGCTGCACGGCGTCGAGGTACTCCAGCGCGTACTCGTCGTAGCCGTCGCAGTACTCGCCGCGCACGGAGCCGGGCGCGAAGTCGCAACCGTCCATGTGCAGGTTCACGATCTGCAGGTCGTGCTCCTCCGCCCAGGGCAGCAGCGCGGGGACGTACTGGCGGGCGTGGGAGCTGCCGAGCACCACCACCACCCCGGCGGGCTCCGCATCGGCGGGCAGGAGCTGGTCGCAGGGGACGTGGCGGAACTCGGTGGCCGGCTCCCACGGCCCGGAGCAGTCCTCCGGCAGCGCCGGCCACTGGGCGTTCAGCTCCCAGCCGCGGGGGAGCACCTCCGGCGGCGTCTCGGAGGGCACCTCGTCGGTGGGCAGGGCCGGGGAGGCCGTCGCGGCGGGGTCCGGCTCGACCTCGCGGGTCAGCGAGCGGGACCAGGCCCCGGCGGTCCCGGCCACCAGGGCGACGCTCAGCGCGATCGCGGTCAGGGACCGCCAGGGCCGTGCCTCCAGCCACGCCGAGCGGCGGATCGGCGCGTCCACCAGGCGGGTCAGCGCCCAGGCCAGCAGCACCGAGGCGGTGAGCACCGCGAGGCCGTCCAGCAGCCCCGCCCGCTCCTGCCCGCTGTGATGCAGCCACATCACCAGCAGCGGCCAGTGCACCAGGTAGAGGGCGTAGGAGATGTCGCCGACGAAGGCGGCCGGGCGCGTGGACAGCAGTGCGTCCGCGCCCCAGCGCCGGCCCGAGTGCCCCGCGACCACGACCGCGCCCGCCGCCGCCAGCGGCCACAGCGCGATCCAGCCCGGGAAGAGGGAGGAGACGTCCACCAGCACCCCGACGGCGAGGAGGGAGGCGATCCCCGCCCAGCCCAGCAGCGCCCTCGCCGTGCCGAAGCGGGGGCGCTGGGCGTCCTCCGGGCGCTGAGCGCCGCTGATCCGGTCCAACAGCGGCAGGGTGAGCGCCAGCAGCGAGCCGGCCGCGAACTCCCACATCCGCGCGGCCGTGTCGAAGTACGCGATCTGCTGCTGGGACTGGGTGGAGAGGATCGACCAGACGAGCGAGGCCGCTCCGATCACGGAGACGATCGCGATCAGCGGCAGGCGCACCGAGCTGCCGGCCCGGGCCCGGCGCCGCACCAGCAGGAACAGCAGCGGCCAGACCACGAAGGCCTGGCCCTGGACGCTCAGGGACCAGAAGTGCTGCAGCGGGGACGCGGCGCCGGCGTCCTGGTTCTGGTAGTCGACCTGCAGCACCGCCAGCAGCAGGTTCTGCAGGTAGACCGCCGAGGCGACCGCCTGCTCCATCACCGTGACCCACTGCGAGGGCGGCAGCAGCACGGCGGTGCCCGCGAGCACGAGCAGGATCGTCACCGCCGCGGGCGGCAGCAGGCGCTTGAAGGTGTGCAGCCAGTAGTGCGGGATCCGCAGGGGGCGGCCGCTCTCGAGCCGGCGCACGAAGGTGCCGGTGAGGAAGAAGGCGGAGAGGAACAGGAAGACGTCCACGCCGCCGGAGACCCGCCCGAGCCAGACGTGGTAGACCGCGACCAGGCCCAGCGCCACCGCCCGCAGGCCGTGCAGCTCGGCGCGGAAGGCGGGGCGCTGCCGGCGGCCGTCGCTCCGGGCCGGCTGCGAGGGCGCGCTCCCGTCGGTCCCCGGGGCCTCGTCGGCCGGTCTGGGCCGGCCGTAGCGGCCGGCGGCGGTCGCCCCCGAGACGGACTCACCGGTGGACCAGGCGTCCTCCGCCTCCTGCTCGGCGTACTCCTCCACCGGTCCCTGCAGCCAGTCCTCCAGGGTGGTGCTGCGCGCGGGCGCCGGCTCGGCGAGCCAGTCCTCGAGCCGGGTGCGGGGACGCGAGGAGCGGCCGACGGGCTCGTCGACCGGGTCCTGGACCCAGTCGGAGAGCTCGTCGGCCGGGGTCCGTCCCTGCTCGGAGTCGCGCACCCGGGGAGGACGTCAGGGACGACCCATGGAGAGGTAGGTCCAGCCGGCCTCGCGCCAGGCGGCCGGGTCCAGGACGTTGCGGCCGTCGATCATGACGGGCGCGGCCACGACCTCCCGCAGCCGTACCGGGT
Organism: Brachybacterium atlanticum; assembly: GCF_025669985.1. NCBI lineage: Bacteria > Bacillati > Actinomycetota > Actinomycetes > Micrococcales > Dermabacteraceae > Brachybacterium > Brachybacterium atlanticum. The sequence continues at coordinate 5,349 of NZ_JAKJJW010000049.1, forward strand.
CCAGCTCCTTGAACTGCGTCCACTCCGTCAGCAGCAGCACGATGTCCGCGCCGGCGGCGGCCTCGTAGGCGTCGGCCGCGATGGCGAGGTTCGGGCGCTCGGCGTGGACGCGGGCGTTCGCCGCCGGGTCCGTGACCACGACATCGGCGCCGCGGCCGGAGATCTTCGAGGCGATGTACAGGGCGGGGGACTGGCGGGTGTCGTCGGAGTCCGGCTTGAACGCGGCGCCGAGCACGGCCACGCGCTTGCCGGTGAAGCTGCCGCCGAGCTCCTTGCGTGCCATGTTCACCACGTGGTCGCGGCGGCGGTTGTTGACGTGGTCCACCTCGCGCAGGAAGCCGAGCGCCTCGGTGACGCCGAGCTCGCCGGCGCGGGCCATGAAGGCGCGGATGTCCTTGGGCAGGCAGCCGCCGCCGAAGCCGATCCCGGCGCGCAGGAACTTCGGGCCGATGCGGTCGTCCAGGCCGATCGCCTCGGCGACGACGGAGACGTCCGCCCCGGTGGCCTCGCAGATCTCCGCCACGGCGTTGATGAAGGAGATCTTCGTGGCCAGGAACGAGTTCGCGGAGACCTTCACCAGCTCCGCGGTGGCGTAGTTGCCCGCCACCAGCGGGGTGCCGTTCTCCAGCATCGTGCCGTACATCTCGTCGAGCACCGCGCGGGCACGGGCGGACTCAGCGGGATCCTCGGGCAGGCCGTAGACGATGCGGTCCGGGCGCAGGGTGTCCTCCACGGCGAAGCCCTCGCGCAGGAACTCCGGGTTCCAGGCCAGCGCGTTCTCGCGGCCGGCGGCGCGCAGGCGCTCACGCAGCGAGGCGGCGGTGCCCACCGGGACGGTGGAGCGCCCCAGCACCACGGCGTCCTCGGCGAGATAGGGGATCAGGGCATCGACCGCGGCGTGGACGTAGGTGAGATCGGCGCCGGCGGCGTCGATCAGCTGCGGGGTGCCCACGCAGATCACATGGGCGGTGTAGTCGGCGGCGAGGGAGTAGTCGGTGGAGAAGCGGAGGCGGCCGGCCTCGAGGGCGTCCTGGAGCACCTTCTCGAAGCCGGGCTCGTGGAACGGGGCGATGCCCCGGTTGAGGTCGTCGACCTTCTTCTGATCGACGTCCAGGCCCAGGACCTCGTGCCCGATCGACGCCATCGACGCGGCGTAGACCGCGCCCAAATACCCACAACCGATGGTGCTGATTCTCATGAGGGGAGGATACAAGCCCCGTCCCGCGCCGTGGCCGGTCAGGGACGGGGCACGGCCAGGATCACTCCGCGACCTCGAGCAGCCCCTGCTGCGCCAGCTCGTCCTGCACCGCGCCGGGCAGCACCCAGATGCGGTAGCCGTAGCTGGGGCGGCCCACCACGGCGCGCGCCCCCAGCTCCTCGGCCCGCTCCCAGTGCTCGCAGGACATCACCAGATCCGCGGTGAACTCCTCGTCCTTCTGCGTCTCCACCACGTGAGGGTTACGGGGCGACATCCACACCGCGATCGAGTTCAGCGCCACGGCCCGGTTCGGGCCGTGCTCCGGCGGGCAGCCGTAGTCGAAGTCCAGCGCCATCCGCTCCTGCCCGGTGGCCTGCTCCACGGACTCCACCGCCGCGATCATGTTCCGCGGCGGGTAACGGGTCTGATCCGGATCCGCCACCAGGGACGTGGCCAGTGCCGCGATCCCCACCAGCACCACCATCGCCCGCGGGCGGCGCACCGTCAGCGCCAGCACGCCCAGGGAGACCAGGACGGCGAGCGTGGCCCACAGCCAGAAGCTGTTCTGGTTCGCCAGGCTCGGCACCAGCGGCGTGGTGAAGGGCTCCTCCGGGAACAGTCCCGCCCACGCGAGCACCGAGGAGGCGTTCGCCGGGCCGTTCGTGGAGCCCCACACCGGCACGCTCGGCGCCACCCAGAACACCACCAGCGCGGCCCAGGGCACGAACAGCAGGGCGCTGAGGCCCACCAGGCGTGCCGAGGCCTGGCGCAGCAGGTACGCCAGCGCGATCACCGAGAGGATCGCGCCGATGTTGTCCAGGTAGCGGGAGTACACCCAGGCGTCGAAGCGGCGGCCCCCGTCGGGCGGCAGCAGCAGATAGCCCCGGGTCCACCAGATGGTGCTCATGAGGAACGCCGACAGCGCCAGGCCGAGGTAGAAGGTGTGGATCCCCGGGCGCAGGCGGCGCAGCTCCTCCACCGTGGACAGGGCGACGATCAGCGCGCCCACCACGGTGAGCCCCAGGTACCCCAGGGCCTGCACCCACCCCTGGCTCAGCACCACCTTGCCGAACAGGTCCAGCGAGGCGCTCTCGAGCCCCTGGAGCAGCACGTCCTCCTTGCCGTAGCCGCGCAGCAGCACCGTCTCCGCGAGCGCCTCGGCGAGCGGGCCCACCACCCGCCAGACCAGCACCGCCCCCGCGGCGCCGGCCAGGCCGATCCGCCAGTTGCGCAGGCAGAAGCACAGGAACCAGATCGCGACCGTCCCCAGCAGCGCCAGCGCGCGGGAATGGATGAAGAACGCGCCGGTCGCCGCGGCCAACAGCGCGGCGGCCCGGCCCCAGCTGGGCTTCTCCCACAGACGGTGCACGGCCAGGGCGGTGAGCGCGTAGAACAGCATCAGCGGCTGCTCGCTGAGCGCGTAGTCCGCCAGCAGGGAGCGGCCCGGGAACATCATCACCACCGCGGAGATCGCGATCCCCTGCGGCCAGGACACCCCGAAGCGGCGCGCGATCGCGGCCAGCGGCGCGATCGTGGCCAGCGCCAGCAGGTTCCCGATCCACACGGCGGCGGTGTACACGGCATACGCGTCGTCGGTGAACCACCACACCGGAGCGATCATCACCGCCCAGCCGGGGTAGTAGCCGGAGCCGGAGACCGGCGTGAGCCCGCGCTCGCCCGCGATCCAGCGCGCCGTCTGCATCGGGTGCCCCTCGTCCCAGGGGGTGCGCGGGGCGAGGGCGGACTGGGCGATGTTCCAGTACAGCCAGGTGCACGCCAGCACGGCGGCGACAGCGATCAACCACCACAGGGCGTCCCCACGGGCCGTGCCGGTCACGGGCGGGACCGTGCGCGCCGCCGTCTCGTCGCGGCGATGGCGGGCGGTGCCGGGGACGCGAGGCACGGGGGCCGGGCTGCGCCGGGCGCCCCCGTGCGTGGGGACGGGCTCGGGTGTGGTCACTCAGGAGCTCCTGCGAGGATCGGTGGGGACGGGTTGGGCAGAGGGCCCTGCGGTGCGCTGGGGCCGGCGGGTGATCTCAACTGTCCAGCAGTCCCGCCTCCTCGAGCGCGGCCTGCTCCTCCCCGGGCAGCACCCACAGGGCATAGCCGTAGTACCCGCTGTCGCTCACCCGCAGAGCCCCGAGCTCCGCCGCCTCCGGCCAGTCCGCGCAGGAGACCACGTACTCGGAGTCGAACGGGGTGCCCTGCGGCGGATCGGCGAGGTCGACGTCCCGCGGGGACAGCCAGAAGCCCAGCCAGTTCATCACCTGGTAGCGGGTCAGCCCCGGGCCGCTGCAAGAGTAGTCCATGTCCACCTCCGCCTGCTGGCCGGTGACCGCCTCGACCCGCTCCACGGCCTGCTCGATCGCCACCGGGGCGTCCCGCCGCTGCGAGGGATCCGCCTGCAGCGAGAGGGTCACGGCGGTGGCGAGCAGCAGGGCGATCAGCACGCGCGGGGCACGGCGCAGCAGCAGGGTGGACAGCAGCGCGGCCGCCCCGAACAGCGAGGCCCACACCCAGAACCTGTTCTCGTTGCCGGCGGTGGGCTGCTGGGGGAGCGGGAACGGCTCGGTGGGAAACATCGAGACCCAGCTCAGCAGCGCCGAGGAGTTGCCGGGGCCGTCGAGCGCGCCCCACAGGGCGACGTCCTTCGCGACCCACAGCACCACCGGCAGCGCCACCGCGGCGAAGAGTCCCAGTGCCGCGAGCAGCGGGCCGCGCCGCAGCCCTCGCACCAGCGCCACGAGCGCCACCAGCACCAGCAGGGTCGCGACGTGGTCCACGTATCGGGTGTAGATCCACACGTCCAGCCGCACGTAGCCGTCCCCGGCCCAGAGGAAGTCCGGCCGGGTCCACCACACGGCGCTCAGCAGCAGCGCGGACAGGCACGTGCCCAGCAGGAACACCCCGGGTCCGATCCGCCATCGCCGCAGCTCGTGCACCGCCCACGCCGTCACCACCACGGCGCCGATCGCGGCCAGCCCCGCGGTCCCCACCGCCTGCGCCCAGCTCTGGTTCAGCAGCGCCCTGGTGAAGAGTCCCGCGGAGCCGTTCTCGAAGACCTGGCCCAGCAGGTCCTCCTTGCCGCCGCTGCCGCCCAGGAGGGTGGCGTCGAGCACATGGGCGGAGAACCGCCGCACTGCGATGCTCGTCACGGCCAGCAGCGGTAGCCCCACCGCCGCTACCCGCCAGTGGCGCACCGCCATCAGCGCCAGCCACACCCCGGCGGTGGCCACCAGGGCCAGCTCGCGGGAGTGCGTGAGGTAGCAGGCCGCCACGCAGAGCACGAACACCACCGTGCGCAGCACCGTGGGGCGCCGCCACAGCGCATGCATCGCCAGCACCGTCCAGGCCAGCACGAAGAGGATCGCCTGCTCGCTGAGGGCGTAGTCCGCCAGCACCGTCCTGCCGGGGAGGCAGAGGGCCAGCGCGGAGACGGTGAGCGCCGGCGCGACGGGGAGGCCCATGCGGCGTGCAAGCAGGGTCAACGGGGCGATCGTGGCGACGGCCAGCACGTTTCCGATCAGCACCGCGAGCTGGTAGAGCCGCTCGGGATCGTCGGTGAACCACCACAGCGGGGCGAGCATCAGCGCCCAGCCCGGGTAGTAGCCGCTGCCGGAGAGGGGCATCACCTCGTGGTCGCCAGCGAGATACCGGGCGGTCTCCAGGGGGTGGATCTCGTCCCACGGAGTGCGGGGCGCGATCGCCGAGCGGCTGATCTCCCAGTGGAGGTAGATGCAGGCGCCCACCGCGATCGCCGCGGCCACCCACCACCACCAGGAGCGCAGCACGGTGACGGAGGTCCCGTCGGCGCGGCGGTGGGTGCCGGAGCCCGTGTGCGGGCTCACGCGCGAGGGGCGCAGACCGCGGGGAGGGGCGGCTCCGGGAATGGCCTCGGACACGGCATTCCCTCCAGGGGTCGACAGGGGCGGCGGACTCGCGGCAGTCTATCCGCACGCCCTCCGGGCCCCGACCGGGGCGCGGGTACAATCGTCCGCGGTGCGCGTCGCCGGGTGGAGGCACCCGGAGCTCCCGCCCGGGGCGCCGCTCCGTGCTCCGCGGGGGAGGGCGCATCCACCTGACCATCACTCCTGGGAGGCCCTGTGCTCGACCGGCTGAAGAAGGTTGCAGAAAATACCTTCGCGATCACCGGTTTCCGGAGCACTCCTGAGGCAGTGGGTCAAGAGTTTGCGGAGCTTTTCGTCTCCAATCAAGTCTGCCGTTCTTGTGTGTTCTCGATGGAGATGGCCTTCTATCGTAGTGGGAAGATCTCCATTTTGCAAAGGGGGTCGAAATGGTGTTGCGACAAGAATGTTGCCCGCATCGCGTACGCCGGGGCGAAAGGGAGTCTTTCTGGTGTTGCGGTGCGGACTGCGGCTTCGTTGCGGCCGTACGGTGCTGCTAGCTCCGGCGTTGCCGGTTCAATCGAGTTCTCGGATAAGGTGGTGCGGGTAGCGGGGCGCGGGCCTCGTGGCAAGGTTTCCTTCGAGGCGGCTAGTTCGCGCCGCGTATTTGCTGACGAGCTAACAGTCTCCGACGAATCCACGATGGTTAGAGCGCCCTTTGCTCGCGAACTCTATTGCTGTAGCTGCGCTCCGAGGGTGTGGAAGAGCGCGTGGCGTGAATTGCCTTGTATTTTTATGGCGAATGAGACCTGTTGTGGATTTCACTTGGGGGTGTGGGTTGCCGACAGGACGAAGTTAGCGCAACATTTGGTCGGGTGGCTCGATGGGGGGCAATGTGTCGACGCCGAACGGTGCTCCGTGTAACTTATTGCCCGTATGTGTTGTGATGGTATTGGGATCCAGTCGATCGTGCGATTCGAGACGATGCATTTGCCGGAGGTTCAACGACTGATATGACTGATAGCTCCTCATTCGCCAACGGCGAATCCAAGCCGGTTGCGCGGGGAGGCTTGACGGTACGCCGTGCTCTTCGTTGGACCGTGACGGTGCTGGTGATCGCTGTTGTCGGAATGTTCTTTGCGCTAACGCTCGCCGAAAATTGGGCCGATCTGCGTGCCGAGAACTTACGGTTCAGTCCTTGGTGGCTGCTTGCCACGGCCTGCTTCGCCGCCGCGGTCGCGGTGACTGGATCCGCTTGGGGGCGCATCATCCGTTGGCTCGACCCGAGCGTGCGCGTCTCCTCCAGCGAGGCAGTCGCAGTGCAGTGCTTGTCTTGGGTGCTGAAATACATCCCCGGGCAGGTGGGCTCGGTGACGAACAAGGTGCTGTGGGCCGGGAAGAAGGGGATCAGTCGAACTCTCGTCCTGATCAGCTTCGTCTACGAGCATGTCTTCCTGCTGATCGCCTCGATCGTCCCGGCGCTGGTGGTGCTCCTAGTGAGTCTCGGTCCGGGGATCCTTGGGGAGAACTTCACGCTGATGGTCGCTCCATTGCTGGTGTTGATCCCCGCTGCCGCGGTGGTTCACGCACCCACGTTCCGTCGGCTCCTGAATATTCCGCTCCGACGTATCCTCAAGCGGACTGTACCGGCGGAATACTTCCTGACCAGCCGCCGCGCCACATTTGCCGCTGTTGAGTTTTTGCTTCCCCGTGCGATCAACGGGGTTGGCTTCGTGCTGATCGCCGCCACGGTCAGTGATATCACGCCCGCGCATTGGCTGCCTTTCGCGACGACCTACGCCCTTGCGGGTGCTGTCGGTCTCCTCGCGATCCTCGTGCCCAGCGGGCTCGGGGTGCGCGAGGCCGTGATCGTGCTGGTCCTCAGCCAGTACATCCCCGCCCCGGAGGCGATCGTCATCAGCCTCCTCTCCCGCCTCCTGGCGACGATCGGCGATGCCGTCGTCGCCGCGATCTATCTCATCGTCCGACGCACCATCCCCCAGGAGATCCGTCCATGAGCACCCACCGCATCACCGTCATCGGCTCCGCGCTGTCCGGCAACAAGGGCGCCGCCGCCATGCTCGAGAGCGCCGTGCAGACCCTCGGCGAGCGTCTCGGCGAGGTCCAGTTCACGTTGCTGAGCATGTACCCCGAGGAGGACCGGGCCCAGAACCCGTACCCGAACCTCGAGGTCGTCGCCGCGGACCCCAAGACCCTCGGCGTCACCATCAACTCCCTCGCGCTCGCCTACCGGCTGCTGCCCCCGCTGCGCGGCCTTCTGCGCCGCCACCCGGCGATCCGCGCTCTCGCTGACAGCGACGTGCTGCTGGACCAGGGCGGCATCACCTTCACCGACGGCCGCGAGAAGTTCCTGCTCTACAACGTCGCCTCGATCCTCCCGGCGCTGAACCTGCACACCCCGGTGTTCAAGTGCGCCCAGGCCGTGGGCCCCTTCAAGAACCCGATCAACCGCATCGTCTCGAAGATCTTCCTGCCCAAGGCGCAGACCCTCGTGACCCGTGGCCGTATCACCCACGAGTTCGCCGAGGGCCTGGGCCTGACGAACCTCGTCGCGGGCGCCGATTACGCCTTCTCCCTGGAGATGGACGGCACCGAGGAGCAGGGCCTGCGCGAGGCGGGTGTGGACCTCGACTTCTTCGCCGACGGCGACGTGGTGGGCGTGTGCCCCTCCGTGGTGCTGCAGAAGAAGGTCGAGGCCCGCGGCGAGGACTACATCGGCCAGCAGATCGCTTTCATCGAGCGCCTGCGCCGGGACGGGAAGAAGGTGCTGCTGGTGCCTCACTCCGTGCGCACCGGCACCGAGAAGACCCACAACAACGACCTGCCGCTGTGCACCCGGATCAACGATCTGCTGGTGCCCGGCGAGGACGTGCTGTTCGTGGACCGAGAGCTGAGCTCCCAGCAGCTGCGCCACCTCATCGGGCGCTGCGACCTGTTCGTGGCCAGCCGTTTCCACGCGATGGTCTCGTCGCTCGCGATGGCGGTGCCGACCCTGGTGATCGGGTGGAGCCACAAGTACCGCGAGGTGCTGGAGATGTTCGAGCTCGAGGAGTGGGCCTTCGGCCACGACCAGCTCACGCCGAGCTACCTCTGGGAGCGCTTCGAGGAGCTCTCCTCGCGACGCGAGGAGGTCCAGGGCAGGCTCGACCAGCACCTGCCGGAGGTTAAGCAGCGCTCGCTGATGCAGGCCGACCTCATCGCCGAGCTGGTGAGGGAGCGCGCCGCACTCCGCGACTGACCGCCTAGCCTGCTGTCCCCGCCTGAACCCGCCGCCGGGTCCGCCCGGCCCCGCCCCGGACCGCCGCGTGCGGTCGACGACGAGAGGGACGACGACACCCATGGCCGAGACCGATCCCGATACCGACGTCGGGACTGAGCCCGCGACCGACGAGGCCCCGAACGACGAGACCTTGACCGCCGAGGTCTCCGACGGGGCCGCTGGGGCCGGGCCCGCTCCCGTCTCCCGACGCACGGCGCTGCTGCGCGGCCCGGACGTGCTGTGGCGGTGGGGCGCGGCGGCGAGCGTGCTGCTCGTCGTCGTGCTGCACGCCGTCCTCGCGCGGGGAGCGAGGACGCCCTCGTTCGCCTTCGACGAGGTCGTGCTACTGCAGTACTCGAAGTTCCTCGCAGGCGGCGGGATGACCACCCCGCCCCGCGGGGCCGGATATTTCCCGGCCTGGAGCGTCGTCATGGCGCCGATCTGGTGGTTCACCGAGGACCCCGCCGTCGCCTACCGGGCCGCGATCGCGCTCGGCGTGGTTGTCGCCGTCGCCACGATCTGGCCGCTCGCCCGCGCCGTCACCCGCCTCGGCCTGACCATGCCGCAGGCGGTCGTGGTCGCGTCCCTCGTCATGGCGATGCCCGCCCGCGCCGTCCAGAGCGGGTACGTGACCAGCGAGAAGCTGCTGTTCCTGGCGCTGGCCTGCACGATGCTCGCCGCACTGCGGCTGTGGGAGAAGCCCACCGTGCCGCGGGCGCTGGTGTTCGGCCTCGCCGCGGCGGTGCTCACCACCACCCATGCGCGCGCGGTGGTGCTGCTCATCGCCTGCGCGGTCTGGCTGCTGCTACTCGCGATCCGCTCGTGGCGGGCCGCGCTCGCGGGACTGGCGGTCGCGCTGCCGCTGGGCTACCTCGCCTTCTGGTCCGGCGGGCGGCTGAACCAGTACCTCGGCGGCGGCTTCAGCCAGGGCGAGAAGGTGCTCGGGAACCTGCTCGAGTCCCGCCCGTCGATCATCCTGCGGGCGATCGTCGGGCAGGCCTGGGAGCAGACCGCCGGCAGCCTCGGCCTGGTCGCGGTGGGGCTCGTGGTGCTCCTGGTGCTGGTGTGGCGGGAGCTGCGGCACGGCCGCTCGATCGGCCCCGCCTGCCTGCTCGCGGCGATGCTGCTGGGCCTGGCCGTGCTCTCCGTCGGGCAGTGGGCGAGCGAGTCCAGGCTGTACCTCGCTTCCTGGCGGCGGCTCGACGCCTGGCTGTACGGCCGCTATCTCGACCCCGCCACGGGTCTGCTGGTGGCCGTGGGTGCGGCGGCGATGATCCGCGGTGCCTCCCGCAGGGTGCTGGCACCGGCGCTCGGCCTCGCCGCCGCCCTCATCGGCGTGACCGTGCTGTGGCTCGCCCCCGACGCCCCCACCTGGGGATACGTCACTCCCGCGCACATCCCCGGGGTCATGCCGTTCTTCTGGGCCCTGCCGGAGGCGACCACGGAGACCTGGGCCTGGGGGCTCGTGCCGAGCCTGACCAACGATAACCGCTTCTGGCTGCTGGCGAGCATCCCGCCGCTGCTGCTTCTCGTGGCGTTGCTGGTCATCGGCCGACGCGGCCGCCGCGCCACGGCGATCCTCACCGCGGTGGTCCTCGCGGTCGCGGCGGCGGGCACGCTGAACGCCACCCGCGCCACCGACCACTTCCAGCGCCTCGAGGGCGGCCGCCCCGCCGTCGCCGACGAGATCAACCGGCTCCAGGAGGAGCACGACGGACAGATCACCGTCGAGTTCGATCGCTCCTGCACGCCCGGGCTCAGCAACAACGCCGTGGTGCAGAACAAGCTCGCCTACTGGATCCACCCCACCACGATGGGCGTCACGAAGGACCGCAACACCTCGACGGCGCAGATCATCCTCGGCTGTGACATCTGGCCCGAGGGCAGCGACGCCGGCGCCCGCATGATCAGCGACCTGCACAGCTACGGCTATCACGTCTGGGTGATGCCGGGGCCGCTGCAGGACGAGCTCGCGGACGATGGCGCGCTCGACCCGGTGGCGGTGCCCGTCGGGCCGTGAGCCCCCGCCCGCGGTGCCGAGCGGTGGCAGGTCTCACGACATGCCTGTGACGCCGGCTACCGGGTGGGCGAGGGGGCGCTGGATACACTGGGCCGGTTCCGCGCAGCGCCGGGGCGTCGGCGGCTGTTGACCGGCCGGGTCCGGGCACGTCGACGACAAGGTGATATCCCCATGAAGGTCTTCGTCCAGATCCCCTGCCTCAACGAGGAGCAGACGCTCCCGATGGTGCTCGACACGATCCCCAAGGAGCTGCCCGGCGTCGACTCCGTCGAGGTGCTGATCATCGACGACGGCTCGAGCGACCGCACCGTCGAGGTGGCGAAGGAGCACGGTGTCACGCACTTCGTGCGCCATGCCCGCAACATGGGGCTCGCCCGCTCCTTCCGCGACGGCGTGGACTACGCCCTCGCCCACGGCGCCGACATCGTCGTGAACACCGACGGCGACAATCAGTACAAGCAGGAGCGTATCGCCGATCTCGTCGCCCCCGTGGTCTCGGGCGAGGCGGACATCGCCATCGCCGACCGGCAGACGAAGAAGATCGCCCACTTCTCGCCCTTCAAGAAGGTCATGCAGCAGGTGGGCTCGCAGGTCGTGAACATCGCCGCGGAGACCGAGCTGCCCGACGCCGCCTCCGGCTTCCGCGCCTACTCCAAGGCCTCGCTGATGCGCCTGAACGTCATCACGCAGTTCTCCTACTGCATGGAGACGATCATCCAGGCGGGCAACAAGCGCCTCCGCATCGCCTCGGTCCCGATCGACACGAACCCCAAGACCCGCGAGTCGCGGCTGTTCAACAACATCTTCCAGCACATGTGGAAGTCGGGCTCCGCGATCGTGCGCGCCTACCTGATGTTCAAGCCCCACGCCGTGCTGCTGTGGCTCGCCGCCATCACCGGCGTCGTGGGCCTGGTTCCCTTCATCCGCTTCCTGATCTTCGCGCTGATGGGCGAGGGCGGCGGCCACATCCAGTCGCTGCTCTTCGGTCTCGTGCTGTTGACCTGCTCGTTCATGACCTTCGTGGTGATGATCATCGCCGACCTGCTGCGTACCAACCGCGTGCTCATGGAGGACGTGCTCGAACGGGTCAAGCTCATCCAGTACGGCACCCCGAACCATCCCCTCGTCGGCTCCGGGGGCACGGTGCCCACCTCCACCGGTCCGATCGCGACCGGCTGGGTCGACGGGAACGCGCCGGGCACGCGCGAGTACGCCCCGGGCACCGGGGTGACGGACGACGAGGTCGTGGACCAGTGGGCCGCGGCCGCCGGTCGCGAGACGCCACACGGCCGACAGGGCTGACCGCCCGCGCGCGCACGCGGTCGACGGCACCCGCCGCTCTCAGTCGGTGGTCGGCCGCTCCGCGCCCGTGCCCCGACAGGGCTTCATGCGCAGCAGCTTCGCTTCGCCCACCTGCAGCACCACCTCCGCGGCACCGGTCTGCGAGATCTCGTTGAGCCCCTTGTAGGTCGCCGCGCCCGGCCCCACCTCCTTCGGCCCGAAGTCGAGCGCGTACTCGATGCCGTGCTCGTGGACCGCATCGCACACCTCGGGCTCGGTCCGCGCATCGTCCAGCGCCCGGTTCAGCAGGTGCACCTCCGGCTCCGCCTCGAAGGACATGGAGGTGTTCAGCACCTTGCGGTCCGAGAGCGCGTAGGCGAGGGAGCTGCCGTTGAGGGCGTTGGTGGCGATCACCGCGTCCTCGGGCACCACCTCGGGCAGGCGCTCGAGCAGCTCCCGCTCGTCGGCCGAGAGCAGCAGGTCCGTCTGCCACTGTGCGGCGGCGTAGCGGCTGGATGCCACGGCGCTCGGGGAGAGCAGGCTCGGGACCAGCAGCGCGAGCACCACCGCGACCGCGACGGCCGGGGAGGCGGCCCCGCCCAGCACGGGCAGCACCCGGGCGGCGCGGCGGAGGATCACCTCGATCCCGAGCGCGAGCACGGGGATCGCCCCGACGGTCAGGAGCGCGACGATGCGGAAGTTGTCGCTGTACCAGTTGCCGGTGAGGAGATAGCGCAGCTGCCCCTCCGGTGCGCTGCGGGTGATCACCGACATCGCCATCACCGACGCGCAGGGGACCAGCACCCAGCGGGTGCGGGAGCCGAGCAGCACCGCGAGGAGGCAGGCCACCATCACCACGCCCAGCGGCACCCAGGTGGGGCTCTTGTCCGCGGCCAGCGAGAGCGTCTGGCCGACGGCCTCGGTCGGCGTGGCGGTCGGCGTCCAGAACGAGGCGGCCTCCGCGGGGCGCAGCACCAGCCAGGCCGGCACGGTCGCGGCGGCGACGGAGAGGGTGAGCAGGAGGAGCGGCAGCACCCGCCGTGCCGGCCCCGGGCCGTGGACGCGGCGCTCGTGGAGACGGACCAGGCATCCCCACACCAGCAGCGGCAGCCCGATCACGATCCCGCCGAACACCGCCTGGGGGTGGGAGAGCGCCGCCGCGACGCAGACCACGGGCAGCAGCACCGCCAGCTGGGAGGGGCGCAGGTGCTGCGGGGAGTCCGGGGCGAGGCCCGCCAGGTGCACCAGCATGATCACCAGGACCGGCATCAGGATCATGCTGAGGAAGTACGGCAGCAGGATCCCGAAGGCCATCAGCGACAGGGGGAAGGCGCCGGAGATCCCGGCCAGGGCGCCCGCCGCCATCCAGCCGACGGGTCCCGACCTCGTGCAGGTGCGCACCAGGGCCATCAGCCCCAGCGGCCACACCACGACCCCCAGCAGCAGCATCACCATGTTGCTCGCCAGCGGGATCTCCTGGCCCGAGAGCTGCACGACGAGGCTGACCGCCTGGTGCCACAGCGCGGGGTAGAAGCGCTCCGCGCCCGGCAGGGCGGTCATCCCGCCCACGGTCCACGCGGAGGCGTCGCCGAGGCGGAGTATGTGCCGCACGGCGTTGAGATGGAAGACGTTGTCGTAGGTCTGGCTGACGGCGCGCACGGAGCCCATCACCCCGAGGGCCTGGATCGCGATCGCCCCGCCCCCGATCACGAGCCCGGTCAGGAGCGCTCCGGCGCGCCCGCGGCGCGTGGCGGCGAGCGCGCCGATCCCGGTGGCGGGGGAGCCGTCCGCCGGCGAGGCGGCCCCGTCGGACCCCTCTCCGGCGGCGACCCCGTCGGCGCCGT
>NZ_JAKJJW010000004.1:0-168281 GCF_025669985.1 Brachybacterium atlanticum
CTGAGCACCACGATCACGCCCCCGACAAGGTGGCGCCGAACGGGACCACCACCGGTGCTCAACACGCCGAATATTCAGTCTTGGTCACAAGGCGGAAGACTTGCTCCCGTGAGAGTTGCACTCCCTGGGAGCGCAGTGGCTCGATGAGGTCGGTGGTTTGGAACATCCCCGCGGCAGCCATTACCTGGCGAAGCTGCCAGGTGATCGGAGTGTCATCACTGGGTGGTGTCATCAGGTCCTCCATAGACACGAGAGAGCGCTTTGGCGATCATCCGGTTCTTGTAATCGTCGCCCACGGAGGTGTAGATCGCCGTGGTCGAGGCATAGGCATGCCCTACTTGGTCCTGGACGAACTTCTCCGCATAGCCCCACTCGATGAGGTTGGTGACGTAGGTGTGTCGCAGCGCGTGCACGCTTAGCTCGGCCGGCCATTCCAGTTGGTCGCGGATCGCGGCGAACCGCAGATCAATGTAGCGCGGCGACACCCGGCTGCCTCGCTCGGTTGGCCAGAGCGGCCCCGATGCCGAGTCGGTGAACCGTGGGCGAGCCGCGTCGATCCATTGCGCGAGGCCGTCGGTGATCCAGCCCAGCTCGGGCAGGGTCAACACTGATCTCCGGCGAGGTCCGGATCCGTGGGACCCCTTTCCCCACCGCACATCGACAGCTCCAAATCGCCCGAACCGTGGAGCCGCGCCGTTGGGTCGCAGATCTGCCACGTCCAGTCCGGTGGCTTCCGCCCGCCTCAGCCCGTAGGCATAGATCGTCTTGAAGATCTGGGCATCTCGGAGCGCCGAGAGAGCTCCCTTCCGGCCGCGGTGAACGATGGTCTCGACCCGTTCGTCGACTGCGGTGAAGAACTGCTCCAGCTCGTCGTAGGTGAGGGCGCGCCGCTCCGCGCGCCCTTCGTAGTCGAGTAGATGAGTAGCCGTGTTCCACTCGTGACAGATCTGCTGAGGCGTCGATCCGAAGCGTTCCTCGCACTCCGTTGCCCACTCGTACCGTGCGTCGGTGAGGTAGTCGCAGAACAGGCGAATGATCGTGTGATACCCGCGGATCGTTGATCGCGCCGCTGGATGGGGACGCGACTTCGCCTGCGTGGTGAAGTCCTCCAAATCGCCCGGCGACCACTCCCACGGATACCGACCCGTGAACTCCCCAAACCGCCGCACAACTTGTGCCCGGCTCGCGATCGTCTGCCACGAGAGCGCCCTGCTGGCCTGCTGATCACTCCACCCCGAGAGCATCGCGTCAAGCACGAACTGCTTCTCGTCCAGCGCGCGCACGTTGCCGAGCCGTCGAAGCGGAGACACTCCGGGATGTTCGTGGACCATCGGGACAGTATTGCATCTGCTGCATCATTGATGCATCCCCTACAGGGCGCATCCGGAATTCGTGCCGAACCTACGGGTTGCTTAGTGCTCGTCGCCGAGTTTGCCGGAGAGGCGCTCCAAGCGCTCGAGGCTGGCGCCGTCGAGCCCGATGATGCGTGTTTCCTTGCCGCGGGCGGTGTATTTGGTCTGCACGGCGTCGAGGGCGGCGACAGTGGAGGCGTCCCAGACGTCGGCGGCGGTGAGGTCGATGATCACGGTTTGGGGATCTCCGGCGTAGTCGAACTGGTAGACCAGATCGTTGCTGGAGGCCCAGAACAGCTGACCCTTGACGGCGTAGCGGCGAATGTCGATGGCGCCATCGCTGTTGACGTCGGTTTCCCACACCTTCTCGATGTGCACCAGGTGGGCGACGCGGCGGGCAAACAGGATCATCGCCGTGATCACGCCGAGGACCACGCCGATGGCGAGGTTGTGGGTGGCGACGGTGGCGATGACGGTGACCAGCATGACGGCGGTCTCGGACCAGGGCATCAGGCGCAGGGTGGAGGGCCGGATGCTGTGCCAGTCGAAAGTGGCGACGGAGACCATGATCATCACGGCGACCAGGGCTGCCATCGGGATCAGGCCGACGATGTCTCCCAGGGCCAGGACGAGGATCAGCAGGAAGACGCCGGCGAGGAAGGTGGAGATCCGGGTGCGGGCTCCGGACTGCTTCACGTTGATCATGGTCTGGCCGATCATGGCGCAGCCGCCCATGCCGCCGAAGAACCCGGAGGCGATGTTCGCGATGCCCTGCCCCCAGGACTCGCGGGTCTTTTTGGAGTGAGTGTCGGTGATGTCGTCGACGAGTTTGGCGGTCATAAGCGATTCCATGATTCCCACGATCGCCATCGCGAAGGCGTAGGGGGCGATGATCTGCAGCGTCTCGAGGTTCAGGGGCACGTTGGGGATGAACAGGGACGGCAACGATTCGGGCAGCTCGCCCTGGTCGGAGACATTGGGCAGCTTCCATCCACTGACCAGCACAGCGCCGGTCAGCAGCACGATCGCGATCAGGGGCGCGGGGACCACGGTGGTCAGGCGCGGGACGAGGACCATGATCGCCAAGCCCGCCAGCACCAGGGGGTAGACGATCCAGGGGATGTCCTCACCGAAGAGGTGAGGCAGCTGGGCGGTGAAGATGAGGATCGCCAGGGCGTTGACGAAGCCGGTCATCACGCTGCGCGGGATGAACCGCATCAGCTTCGCCACGCCGAGCAGCGCCAGGACGACCTGCAGAACCCCGGCGAGGATCACGGTCGCGATCAAGTAATCGAGCCCGTACTCAAGGGCGATGGGCGCGATCACCAGGGCGATCGCGCCGGTGGCGGCGGAGATCATCGCGGGCCGGCCACCGACGAACGCGATCGTGACCGCCATGACGAACGAGGAGAACAGCCCGACCTGCGGGGGGACGCCGGCGAGGATGGAGAAGGAGATCGCCTCGGGGATCAGGGCGAGAGCAACGACGAGACCAGCGAGGACCTCGGTCTTGAGCCGGCGGGGATTGCGCAGGGCCGAGAGAACGGTGTCCGGCTCCTGCTGGGAGTGTTGGGGTCCACTGTCGACGGGCGCAGTGCTGAGGGAAGTCACGGGGGAGTCCTAGCGAGATGAGAGGGATGGGCCCCGGCGGCACGGAACGTTTCCGTGAGGGACCCAAAGGCCAACCCTCACGTTACGTTAGCTTTTACCTCGTGAATACGAGTTCTGCGTCACAGACCACCCTCGCGTCAGGCCTCGCGCTCCCCTGCATCGTCCTGGTGAGCGGGGGTCGAGAGGTCGCGGAGACGCGAGAGGAACTCATCGGCCATCGCGACCTTCTTCTCCAGCGCGCTGCGTCGTTCGATCGCGATGGCCTCGATCTCGTGCAGCTTCTGCCTTGCTTCGAGCGGCGCGTCGGGCTGGGCGACATCGTGGGTGACGTCGAGCAGCTCGCGCATCTGCTCGAGCGTGAAGTCCAGCGGCTTCATGCGACGGATCAGCAGGATCCGCTCGACGTCGGCTTCGGAGTAGAGCCGGAACCCTCCCTCGCTGCGCTCGGACGGGTTGACCAGACCGATCTCGTCGTAGTGTCGCAGCGTCCGCAGGCTGAGCTCCGTGCGCTCAGCGACCGCACCGATGTGCAGTAGCTGCTGGCGATCGTTGTTCTGGCTCATGTCCTCAGTTTGCCCCACCGTGATGACGCTCCCAGCACCTCGGGCGAACCTTGGCGCCCGCGCCCGAGGCACACCTCGTGATGCGCGTACCGCACTGAAGGGAACGCGATCCAGATTAGGGCCAGTACCACACCTGCCCACCTGCCCGTGTCGAGCGTGGGAACCGCCTTCACACCCCGCGCCACCAGCACCACGCACATGTAAGCCAAGGGCGAGACCTGGGTTGCTCGATGGGCAGCCGCGGATCACTGTTGCATCTGTTCAATAATTCTCAGATCCCACTGCAACGTGAATCGACTGCACATCACAGACTCCCGTCGTCGAGTGCATCCAGCGTACTCGCGCCGCCCAGAGTGGAGCATCAAGCGGGGAGGCGGGAGGCGACCGCATCGTCATGGCACGTCAACGCGCGATCGGGCCCCAAGGGCGCAGTGGACTGAGATACTGCTCCCATGTCTGTCTCGATTCATGACCTGCTCGATGAGTTGCGCGTTACGGCGCTGGACCAGCGCGACAAGGGGGATCGGTTCGAGCGTTTGATCAAGGCCTACCTCACTACCGAACCGGAGTGGACGGCACGCTTCGAGAACGTTTGGCTCTGGTCTGAGTGGCCGGACCGGGGCGCGCTAAGGGACACCGGCATCGACATCGTCGCCGAGCTTCGAGACGGACAGGGCCTGGCAGCCATCCAGTGCAAGTTCTATGAGGCGGGGCGCCACGTCGCCAAGGCCGACATCGATTCGTTCATCTCCGCGTCGGCCGGCTCGAAGTGGACCGAGCGCTACGTCTTCGATACCGCCGCCGGGTGGGGCAACAACGCTGAGGCGACGCTCGCCGGGGTTGCGCAGCGCATCGACGTCAGCCTCCTCGACGATGCAAGGGTCGACTGGTCCAAGTACTCCTGGACGCGACCCGAGCAGATCGAGCTCGCCACTGCGCACCAACCGAGACGTCACCAAAAGGCCGCAATGGACGATGTCCGGAAAGGGCTCACCGAGAATGACCGTGGCAAGCTCATCATGGCCTGCGGAACCGGTAAGACCTTCACCTCGCTGAAGATCGCCGAGGACCTCGTCGGCGAGGGCGGGACAGTGTTGTTCCTAGTTCCTTCGCTTCAGCTTTTGTCGCAGTCGCTGCGGGAGTGGATGGCCCAGTCCGAGCTTAACATCCGACCCTTTGCCGTTTGCTCAGACGTACGCGTAGGCCGGAAAGCTGACGACTCTGGCGACCTGTCCACCGTGGACCTCACCGAACCGGCCACGACCAACCCCAGTGTTCTGGTCGAGCGGATGCGCGTCGGCCGGCGGGCAAAGGGGCGCATGACCGTCGTCTTTTCGACATACCAGTCGATAGACGTGATCTCGCAAGCCCAGAAGCTCGGGCTCGGCGACTTCGACCTGGTGATCTGCGACGAAGCGCACCGGACGACTGGCGTGACCCTGGCTGGACAGGACGAGTCACACTTCGTAAAGGTCCACGATGAAGCGTTCCTCCGGGCTCGCAAGCGGCTGTACATGACGGCCACTCCGCGAGTGTTCGACGACGCCGTAAGTAAGAAAGCAGTCGAGAACAACGCCGAGCTCGCCAACATGGCCGACGAGACAAAGTACGGCCCGGAGTTGCACCGTCTCGGGTTCGGTCAGGCAGTCGAGCAGAACTTGCTCACGGATTACAAGGTCATCGTCCTCACGATTGACGAGAAATACGTCGCAGAACACTTTCAGACCACGATGGCTCAGAATGGGGAAATTAAGCTCAACGACGCCGCCAAGCTGCTCGGTTGTTGGCAAGGACTCGCGAAGAACTTTGGCGACACGGAACCAGTCGATGACCCTTCCTCTATGCGACGCGCCGTCGCCTTCGCGAAGGACATTAAGACGTCCTCGACCGCCGCTCAGGCGTTTCCAGCTCTTATCGAGCGAGCACTAGAGGACGAGACCCGACAGGTTAATAATGACTTGAGGATTGAGTCCAAGCACGTTGACGGAACGATGAGCATCCACCGTCGGAACGAGGACCTTGACTGGCTAAAGAAGGACCACGGCGACGATACGTGCAGAGTCCTCACCAATGCCCGGTGTCTGTCCGAAGGCGTCGACGTCCCCGCCCTGGATGCCGTCATGTTCCTGTCCCCGAGGAACTCGCAGGTCGACGTCGTGCAGTCGGTCGGCCGTGTTATGCGCAAGGATCCGACTGGCGCGAAGAAGCTCGGGTACATAATCTTGCCAGTGGTCATCCCGGCAACTCAGACGCCATCGGAAGCTCTGAACGATAACAAGAACTTCAAGGTCGTTTGGCAGGTGCTCCAGGCGTTGCGCTCACATGACGACCGCTTCAACGCGATGGTCAACCAAATCGATTTGAACAAGAAGAAGCCCGACAAGATTGGCATCTTCGACGGCACCCCCCGGCCGACCGACGACGGCAGCAGTGGCGACGGCACCGACAAGCCGGTTCCGCCAGACCACGAGCAGATGAGCTTCGACCTAGGCTTCGACACCTTCCGAGATGCCATGTACGCGAGGATTGTCAAGAAGGTTGGCGAAAGGACCTATTGGGCCGACTGGGCCTCGGACATCGCCGAGATTGCCGAGCGCCACATCACTCGCATCAACGCTCTCCTCGGGTCGTCGGCGAAGACGCGCGAGCGGTTTGACACCTTCCTCGACGGGCTGCGAGGCAACCTCAATGACTCCATCACCGAAGCCCAGGCAGTCGAGATGCTTGCTCAGCACATGATCACGAGGCCAGTCTTCGAGGCCATGTTCGAGGGCTACGACATCGCCGCTCATAATCCCGTAGCTCAAACGATGGAAGGCATGCTGGCGGTACTCGACGAGCACGCGCTCGCTTCTGAGAACGCCACGCTTGAGGGATTCTACGACTCTGTACGGCGCCGCGTCGACGGCGTGAACAATGCGGAGGGTCGCCAGAAAGTACTGGTCGAGCTCTATAACAACTTCTTCGCTAAGGCGTTCAAGAAGACTGTCGACAAACTCGGAATCGTGTACACGCCGGTGGAGATCGTCGACTTCATCCTCCGGTCGGCCGACGACGTGCTCCGGGAGGAGTTCGGGCAGTCCCTTTCCGATGAGGGGGTGCACATTCTTGATGGCTTCACCGGCACTGGCACCTTTATGGTTCGACTGCTACAGCTCGGGTTGGTCAATCCTCACGATCTTGCACGCAAGTATGCGACCGAGATGCACGCCAATGAGTTTCTACTTCTAGCCTATTACATCGCTGCGGTGAACATCGAGACGACTTACGCAGACGCCGCCGTTGATCACGGTCTCGAACCGGCACCATTCCCGGGCCTCGTACTCACGGACACATTCCAGTCTTACGAGGATGGCGACCGGGCCGATCTATCCATATTCCCGGTAAACAACGAACGGATCGAACGGCAGCGGAAGCTGCCAATCACCGTCATTGTTGGAAATCCGCCGTACTCGTTCGGTCAAGGGAACGCCAACGACGATAACGCGAACAACTCCTATCCCGCACTGGACAGGGCGATTCGCGATAGTTATGTCGCACTTTCGGCTGCAACGAACAGCAACCGAATGTATGATTCGTACATTCGAGCCTTCAAATGGGCCGCGTTGCGCATACAAACCAGGGGCATTGTAGCTTTTGTGACAAACGGAGGGTGGCTCGACTCAAAGTCCGCCGACGGAATGCGT
Organism: Brachybacterium atlanticum; assembly: GCF_025669985.1. Taxonomy (NCBI): domain Bacteria; kingdom Bacillati; phylum Actinomycetota; class Actinomycetes; order Micrococcales; family Dermabacteraceae; genus Brachybacterium; species Brachybacterium atlanticum. Next base: position 7,213 of record NZ_JAKJJW010000004.1, read on the forward strand.
CGGTCCATCGAGAACGAGTTCGACAGCGTCTACATTTACAATCTACGCGGTAACATGCGCTCAGCCGACTGGAAGAGGGAGGGAGGACAGATTTTTGGTGCCGGGAGCCAAGCTACGGTAGCAATCACTATTATGGTTAAGAATTCAACTCGCAAGGAAGTCAAGCCGAGATTACTTTACGCAATGTTGCCTGACGGCCTCGATAGAGCGCAGAAGCTCCAGCATGTTTCCACTATAGCCAGCATCAAGGGCATTGACTTCGATAGCCTTCAGCCCAACGCGCACGGCGATTGGCTCGAAATGCGGAGTGATAAATTTCAAAGCTTCACCCCAACAGCAGACCGCAACGCAGATTCCTCAATCTTCAATCTTTACTGCTATGGCCTCAATACTGCGCGCCAGGCTTGGGTGTATTCGTCGGATAGAGCCTCCCTCAATGGCCAGCTGCAACTTCTGGTGACAACATACGAAAGCGACCGCCAAAACCTTGAACGGGGCGCAGCCGCTCAGCTAACTCGAGATCCATCAAAAATCAAATGGAGCCGCACTCTTGAAAAGGCAATACGCCGGGGCGATGCCATCGAGCTTGACCCAGGGCGATTCCGTCACGCGCAGTTCCGGCCATTCAACAGGCAGCATGTCTATTTTGATGACGTCCTAAATGATCAGCGCTATCAGCTACATAGACTCTTCCCGACCGCCGCTACCCATAATAATGGCATCTACATCACAGCCGTCGGTGCATCAAAGCCGTTTAGTGCACTGCATATAGACGCCATTCCAGACCTAAACATGTGGGGCTCGGAGGGCGGGCAGTTCCTGCCAAGGTTCCGATACGAAGCAAGCGGAACCGAGGATGGAATGCTGAATCTGCACGCAACGCAAGACGCTCGCGACATGGTGGATGGATATCGTCGCATCGACAATATTTCTGACGAAGCGCTACTTCTCTTCCGGCAGAGGTATCCTTACGAGCAGATATCGAAAGACGATATCTTCTACTATACATACGGAATCTTGCATGCGGAAGATTACCGCCATAGATATGCAGGCGATCTACGGAAGCTCCTCCCCCGCATCCCCATGGCCGAGGATTTTAGGGCGTTCGCTAACGCTGGCCGCAGGCTGTCCGAGCTTCATCTCGGGTACGAGTCGGCGCCAGCCCATCGTCTTGACGGGGTTAATGCAGAACCTCCTGCGGGAGCCGATCCGTACGATTTCTATGCTGTCGGAGAAGCCAAAATGAAGTACGGTCGCCCCACACCGGAACAAAAGGGCGCCGGCCTAAAGAGCGACCCGACCTCGATCATATTCAACGAAAATATTCGCCTTTCGGGCATTCCCATGGAAGCCCACGAATATCGCCTCGGAACGAAGTCCGCCATCGATTGGATTATCGAACGCTACCACATCAAGACCGATAGTGTTTCTGGAATCGTCAATGACCCGAATGCATGGTCGCGAGAGATTGGTAATCCACGCTATATACTGGATCTGCTCGCGCAGGTTGTGGCGTTGTCCGTAGAAACAGTCAGCATCATCAGATCCTTGCCCCCAACCGACACTACTGAGGTTGAGGACTCTCCTTGAGAATAGAGGCCTACGTGGCGACTGTGTCCTGCGAGGGTTCTGGCTCGCCCACTCCGATGTCAAGGAGATCCGATCCCGGGTGTTCAGTCCTCGGCTTCGGGTCTCGACGGACCGTAGAGACTCGGCTCGTCGTCCGGAGAGGGGCTGGCCCCGTCCGCCTCCCTCACCAGCCCCGCCAGCTGGCCTTCAATGGCTGGCGGCGGGGCGGATTACGTTGCGTCGCTGCGCGTCAAGTCCATGGGTGTGCGCGACGCCAGGCAGCGACCCAGTACGGGTCGGGGCGTCGGCAGCCCTTGCGCAGCTTGGACCTTTCGAGGTGGGCACGGTCGGTGATCCACTGTCGGAGAAAGGGGCCGATCTCCTCGGTGCGGCTCCCCCACTCCGCCACAGTCAAGACCAGCTCGTCGGACCCTGCGTGGATACGGACGGTGTATCGCTCGAGGATGGGCTCGTTGTGCCAGGAGGTGACCTTGACGGGTGGTGCGTCGGTGAGGGTGAGTCGGTAGCCGATGGTGACGGAGTGGACGGCTTGTTCGATCCTCACGGCAGTGAGGTGGTCGGCGTAGCGCTCGAGGGGATCGGCAGTCACGGGGAGGACCGTCTCACCTGGCACTGACGGGCGAGCTAGTCAGGCCGTCTCGGCCAGCGCAGCGATGACCTGCAGCCCAAATCCATCGGAGTATCCATTCCACCACTGGGCCTCGAACTCCTTGACTGTGAGCCGGCCATGCTCGGCGAACCAGGCCTTAAGCTCCTCGGAGGCGTACCTGTTGACCCGGGCCTGCGGCCCCAGGAATAGGGAGTGTGGGTCGATGTGAGCTGCGCGGCCAGTGGCGTTCAGCAGTTCGCCGCGGAGATCGGTGTGGGCGCGGACGAAGCGGCTGTGGCGGTAGTGCTCGAAGTCGGCGCGCATCGCGTGGTACGTCTCGAAGGCGGCGTCCATGATCGCGCTCATCTCCGCCTCCTCGGCTCCGGGCCGCCGACGAGCTCCCCGTCGACCCGGCAGATCCAAGCGTCCGGCGCTGCCCGCATCGGCCACCCATGGCAATCCGGCACGTCCTCCGGTGCGATCCTCGAGGCAGGTTCGATGGCTCGGTGCAGGTGTTCCCACGGCAGCTCGAGGTACCCGTTCTGGTAGCGGGCGAGCACGGTGGAGTAGGTGTGCATGTCGCCGCGGGCGGCGAGCAGGTCGAGCAGCTCCGGAATGCTTGTTGGGGCGCCCGCCGGCACGTCCCCAGCGGTGCCGCGGATGGATCCGTCGACGGCCCGCCACCGGTAGTCGGTGAGGTCATCGGTCCAGGTACGGCGCATAGGGGTGCCGCAGTTTGCACATTCGGACTCGGTTGCCAGGTCCGCGTGGGTCGGTGGCGTGCTGGTCATGGGGCTCCGTTCCGAGGCTGATGACCGGTCAGTGGGCACTACTCCCCCGCCACGGGACTCCGCGTCAGACCGGGTGAATCACCATTTAGCCGGACTTGTCGCGATATCACCAATCCGGTCGGCGCTTCCCTCGCGGGTCCGTTCTATTTCCCTTTGTGGGCGAGCGCTGCTACTCAGGACGACGTGGACCCGGGCTCCTGAACGTCGACAAACACCTTCCATCGGAACCGTATCGACGCCGGTCGATAACCGACCTCATTGTGTTCATCGGTGACGTCGAGCAGGTCGACGGTCGCAAGAGCCCCGTGTCGATTCATCAGAACTACCCGTTGTCCGACCTCTGGTGTGACCGATCGTCCAGGGCGGAGATCCCGGGAGATGTCCCCGTTCTCGCCCTCGTTGGATACAATACCAACAGCAGAAATATTCACGGGATCCCTATACACGTAAACGCTCCGGATGCTACATCCACTTACCCCTAGCGTGAACTCATACTGTCCAAATCCGAAAGTGTAGCCTTTGCCGGGAGAGTGCTCGTAGTCGAAGTCGACCTCACCCTCGAGATGGGGGCTTCGCCAGTTCGACGGGTCCCTCGAAATCTCGATCAACTCGAGTCGCCGAGCACGTTCACGCAACTCCTTTGCGGAAACCTCTTGCGAACGATTGGCAGAGAGTCCTTCCATCCAACGCCAGATATCTTCGAGCTGTTCCTCGCCCCATTTCGTCACGGCACCCCGCTCCGAGTTGAATGAAATGTACTTAGGGTCGTAGGGCTGGAGCCACGCTGGCAGGTGCCGGGAAGGATTGTCTCGCAAGAGGACGAGGAGCCACCCGTCGGGCCTTTCGTTGTAAACCTCGCGAAGCGCCTGGCTCTCTTTCCAAACGCCAGAACCTGGAACACTGTCTGCTTTTTTCACGTACTCGTCATCGGCGACAATCAGAACGCGCTGACACTCGGTGACTCGCTGCATGAACCCTGTCAGGCCGTTGCCGTAGTCCACATCCCGATCGATCAGGACTTCGTGTCCAAGAGCCTGGATCGATGAAGCAAGCAACCGTACCCAGTCCTTGTGCGCTTCGCTGGTCCACGAGTACGAAACGAAGAGATCTGCCATGCCTCGCCTTTCGGTTGTTCCTGCTGACGAGCCTAATGAACTTTCTTGCGCTCGGCGGCTCGTTGCGCACCGGGCTACTCGTCCCGCGACACCCCCACAGCGCCCACTCCCTCGCCACGACCACCGAGGAGGAACCTGTTGCCTGCTGCGAACCCTGACCTGATCGTCTGGATCGACACCGAGACCACCGGACTCGACCCCGCCACCGATGACCTGCTCGAGATCGCCGTCGTCGTCACCTGCAACGACCTCACCGAGCTCGGCGCCTTCAACATTGTCACCACCCCGGCTGATGGGGCGCACGCCGCGATCGAGCGGATGGATGCGTTCGTGCACGAGATGCACACCGCGAACGGGCTGATCGACGCGATAGAGGGCTCGGAGGCGCACGCTCCGCGGACCGCGGACGCCCTGGCCGCTGGAGCGATCGATCGCTTCACCGCCGGACACACTGGACCGTTCCTGCTCGGCGGAAACTCGATCACCCACGACCGCGGCTTCCTCGCCCGCCACGCACCGCAGACCTTCTCCCGCCTGCACTACCGGTCCATCGACGTGTCCGGCATCGAACAGGAGATGCTCCGTGACGGCTACGACCAGCAGATCACCGCCTGGCGCGACCGGTTCGTGCCCTCAGATGCACATCGGGCACTCGCGGATATCCGGGATTCGATCCGGCAGCTAGACGCGCTCCGCTCCATCCGACGAGCCCGGGCGCTAGTCGCGTGAGGGACGACGGTAAGTGCGCAGGGCACCCTGCAGGACCAGCAGGGATGCTTGGCCCCGCCCACATTGCAGGAGCATGACCCTCCCACGCCGCGACACCATCCACGTCCCCCTGTCCACGAACTCGCCCCCGTACCGGATCGACAGAGCCGCCGGTGGTGACTGCTTCGTGCGGATCCACCGGCGCGGTCCAGATCTGCTGGTGCTGGTGCCGCCGGGTGATGGGGCTCGGGAGTTTCGGTGCCGGCTGATCGCCGAGCTGCGGGCGTACTCGGTGCGCTCGGTCGTGACGCGGCGCCGTGGCCGGCTGCTGGCCACGGTCCTCCGCCCGAGCCTGCGGCTGTCAGCCACCTACTCGGCGGATCCCATCGATGCCCTCCGGGGCATGCCCGACACGTCGCTCCGGTATCTGCTGGCCGATGAACTCAGCGGTGGTCCCGCCATGGACGCGCTCCGCCGCACGCTCCTGCGCTCCCCCGCCTCGATCCTGCCCGAGGAGCGGTCCGCGCTCTGGGTCCTCGGAGCCCGTGACCAGTTCTACCCCTCCGCCCTGTCGGCCGTGCGTCGCCTCGCGGAGCTCCGGTTCGTCGAGGCGGTCGAGTCGAGGGCGCGGGAGTTCGCGGTCGAGATGCAGGTGACACTCGACGAGCTGGAGAGCGAGGGGACGGGAGCGCCGCCCACTTCTGCCTGGTGAATACACCCATCAGGAGGAGGCGGCATGAGCGACAGGAAGATCCGCAAGCGCGACACGGGCGAGCAGGGCAACAAGGGCCAGTTCGGCACCCTCACCCGCGAGGAAGCCGAAGTCGCGGTCCCGCAGACCCGGTTCGCTAGGACCGATGGCCGGGAGCAGTCGGCGTCGCAGTGGTGGGACCGCGCCACCCAGCTCACCGACACTTCGGGGGCGATGCCGACGATCGGGCGGGATGCTGGCCGTCCGCAGCGCCGCACCTATACGGGCGATGACTATGCGATCACGATGCCGTCGCATGCCTCGGTGCGACGGTTCGCGGGGCAGGTCGCGGAGCAGACCGGGGATGAGTCGCGGCCGTTCGAGATGCCGATCGAGTACACCGGCCCGGACGGGGACTCGGTGATGTCTGCGGTGCGGGTGTCGAAGCGGGGGCGGTCGTTCGAGGTGACGATGCCGTCGGGCTTCGATCCGGAGCGAAAGGCGCAGGTGTCCGAGTCTGTGCGGGCGACGCTCGAGTCCCGCCGGCCCACCCTGACCAGGGAGCACACCGCGCAGCTCGTCGCCACCTACCGGCACCGTGCCGCCGGCAAGGGCGTGGATACGCGGCGTGCGGCGTCGACGTGGATCAAGGAGATGGGCTACAACGCCGAGGCGCAGCAGGCGACCATCGTCATGCAGCCCTCGAAGAGCAACCCGTCCGGTGCGTACGTGTACAACATGGATCCCGAGACGTGGGGCCGTGTCGCCGAGTCGTCGTCGGTCGGGAAGGCGTACAACCGATACGTGCGCCGGGCCGGGAACACCAGCGTCGACGTGGCCCTACAGTGCGAGGACTGCGGCCGCTACTACGGCTCCGCCACCCGGCACGCCTGCCGGGCGTCCGTCTCCTGACCGTCCCACCAGCAGACCCGGTCGCCCACTTCCAGGGCATGAGCGCACCCGAGACGGCCACCGCACCGCGACCCTCCCCCACCCGGCGGGAGCGGATCCCGGCACAGGTGGCCGTCCTGCTCGGACTGGTGTCCGCGGGCGTCGCGTTCTTCTGGGACAGCGGCCTGCCCTCGTTCCTCCTCGCCCTCGGCGGCCTCGCCGTCACAGTCCTCGGGGCATGCCTGACCCCGGATGGGTGGCTGGTCGACCCGGAGGAGTCGGAGTGAACGCGACCGGGTCGATGAAGGCCGCCGACTATGCAGCCCAGCGCCGACAAGAGGCAGCCCGGACCGGCTCCCCGATTCGCCGCATGTCGGAGACGCTGCCGAGCCTGCACGTGCGCGAGAAGCTGTTCGTGTGGGTCGAGAAGGCCCGGGTCCGCACCTCCGACGGGCCGATGAAGGGCCACGAGATCGCAGCCGTCCTGCTGAACACCGACAACGAGTCCCCGTCGCGTCGCGAGATCGTGATGCCCACCCTGCGGGACCTGCGTCTAGTCATCCGGGCGTTCTCGAAGGCGCGGTTCACGACCATCGACCAGCGCAACAGTGTGCTCGCCGCCCGCCGGATCCTCGACGTCGCCCTCGTGACCCCCTGGTTCTCCTCCCTCACCATCCTCACTCGCGCTCTCACCGCCCGGTACTGGGCACCGTTCGAGGACACCGACGACCTCAGCGCCTGGGCCCGCACCCTCACCGTCACCGACCCCCGCTCGACCACCGGCCTTACCGACCTGAATCGGCTTGCGATCCGCGGGTCGTCGAACCACGGCGCCCTCTGCACTCGCATCTCCTCCGCGTCCGACCGGATCACCCGTGCCCGAGCCTTCCCAGGACCGCTGAATGACGCGCAGGCGTTCGTGGCGATGGAAGCCCTCGGGGACCAGTGGCGGACCCTGTGCGCTGTCGACGAGACCCTCCGCCCTTACAGCCTCGCCGCCCGCCGCACGATCGCCGCGATCCCCGAGCGACCCACCCGCGAGACCGCCACCGAGCGTCTCGTCATCCCGGGAGGGTCGATCCCGTTCCGCAACTCGTCCACCGTGTGGGTCGTCGACCCCACCAGCCCCGACTCCGACCTGCGCGGCGGGAAGGTCACTGGATTCGGCTACGACCACGGCCAGTTCATCCTCGAGGTCACCCCGGACGCGAAGGGCTCCTGGTCGTTCCGCGCCGCGTACGGGCGGCAGATCTACCTGGTGGAGGCACCATTCGGAGCCTCACCGCGGTTCTCCCACAAGGAGCCCTCCCCCTGGGACGGAGGCATCCCACCCATCGACCCGGTCCAGCGGCTCGTCCCCACCGAACTGGCCCTCGCGGGCATGGCGACCACCGCTCCCTGACCGTCCCACCAGGGCGAATGCGCGCCCACTGCTCGGGCATGGTCAGCACTCAGGAAGCAGTGTTCCGCGCGAGCATCGCCGCGAACGTCCCCGTGCTCATGAAGGGTGACTCCGGCATCGGCAAGAGCGCCTTCATCCGCGACTACGCCACCGCCTCGCACCGCCACCTTGAATCGGTGATCCTCGCCCACAAGGAGAAGTCCGACATCGGCGGGATCCCCACCGTCCACGATGGCCCGGTCACGACGACCGAATTCGCGGTCCCCGGCTGGGGCCACCGACTCATCGAAGCGGACAAGGGCATGCTGCTGCTCAGCGAGTTCAACATGGGCGAGGTCGACGTGCAGCAGGCCTGCATGAACGTCCTGCAGGAACGCCAGGTCGGCGAGAACACGTACCTGCCCGAGACCGTGGCGATCGTGCTGGATGGCAACCCGCCCGAGCGGTACGCCACCTCGTCCGACCTGCCGAGTCAGATCGCGAACCGGCTGCTGCACCTGGACTGGGAGCTGGACCGGCAGGCATGGCTGGACGGCATGGCCGCAGATTGGCCCGCGACGTCCGAGCGCATCATCGACGACGTCGATCCCCGTACGGACCGGGTGGCGCGGGAGAAGTCGTTGGTGCTCGCGTTCCTCGATGCGCACCGCCCGTACATTCACGACCAGCCGACGGATCCGGCGCGGGAGGGTGGGGCGTGGCCCTCACCCCGCTCGTGGGACAACGCGATCCGGGTCCTGTCGCGGATCGACGAGGACGCAACGGACGTGCAGGCGACTGCTCTGCGGGGTCTGGTGGGTTCGGTGGCTGGCGACGCGTTCATGCGGTGGCGGCTCGAGGCGGCTGACTTCGACCTCCGAGCCGTTCTGAACGACCCGACCAGTGAGGACTGGACCGACCACCATCCGTCGAGGTCGTTGACGGTGCTGGGTGCCGTGTCAATGTTCGCGGTCGAGCAGGGGTCGCTGGACGTGTGGCGCGACGCCCTTGCCGTCCTGATGCACTGCGCCGCCGTCACGGGGCGGAAGGACGTGTGCCTGCGCTCGGCACGGCTGCTGCTGTCCCGGGCCCCGCAGGGCGCGACGATCCCCGCGTCCGCGGAGGAGACGTTCGGCCCGATGCTGCGGAGCATCGGTGCCTGGAGGTGATCCTCGGGACGCTCGACGGCCTGCGATATCAGTGTCTGAGACGTTCCGTCCAGTATCCGGGCTTCCGGGACTCGTGGGCGTAAGCAAGGACAAATACCTCGCCGGCGCGGACGATGTAGATAAGCCGGTACGGGAACTTCCCGAGGTGCCAGCTTCGAACCGCCGGTGCCCGTTGGACTCCGCGATAGGGCGGAGCGCCATCGGGCCACCCGAGAATCAGCTCGGCCGCCGACTCGACGGCATCAATGAACTGGTCGCCCAAGGCGCCGTCGTCTATGTCGGCGTAGTGGTCATACGCCTCCAGGAGCTCCGCGCGGGCTCCGGGATGGTCACGCCAGGTGAGGGTCACTTGCGACGTGCAGCGGCGCGAGCTCGAGCGATCGCGATCGTCTCCCGGCCACTCACTGCCTCGACCTTTCCGCTGAGCAGCTCATCGAGCCGGCGGTTGATCGTCTCGTCCCATGCGGCGTCGACCTCGGCCTGCCGCTCCTCGTCAATCTGTCGAAGGGAGAGGGCTGCGATTTCGCGCTCATCAGCATCGAGGGTCTTGCCCTCGGCGATGTAGTGCTCCAGTCGCGACGTCATGCGCCTAGTCTACGCGTCGGGGTGACAGTCGACCCGGATCACGACCAGCTGGCAGCAGCCGCGTGCCGCAGGTTGAGCTGCGCGGTCCGTCCTCTCGGAGCCAGGTTTCGCCCACTTCGCGGGTACCCCAGCAGGAGGAGGATGGCATGTCCGGTCACGCCCGGAAGCTCACGCCCGACCAGGAGGATCGCCTGTCGGTGTGGCGTGCGATCGCGGAGATGCGCGCCCCCTACACCGCTGCGATCCTGTACGCGTCCCGGTACGTGAACGTGCCGGGCATCGAGACCCTCGGCGCCGTCGACCCCCGCCTGCGAGTGTTCCTCGACGTGGACGCGATGGACCGCGACTTCACCGACGACGAGAACGGCCAGGTGCTGGTGCACCTGATGTTCCATGTCATGTTCGACCATCACGGCCTGTCGGTGGCGAAGCTCGAGGCCGACGGGGCCCTCTCTCCCGATCTGTGGCGCATGGCGGCCGATGCCGCCGTGAACGACGACCTCGACGACGCAGGCGTCGGCTTCCCTTCGACGGTCTCGACGACGGCGGAGACGATCGGGATGGAGCGGGGGTTGAGCGTCATCGAGTACTACGACGACCTCGCCCGTCGCGCCCACGCCACCGACATGGAGCACGTGTTCTCCCTCGATGACTTTGCCGGGGATCTGTTCAACGGCGCGATGACCCTCGGCACGGACCTGGCGGATCGTGCGTCGCTCGCATTCCTCACCCGCACCTGGGAGGACCTGGATCTGCTGGCTCCCCCGGCGGAGGACTTCGAGGTCGTCGCAGCCGTGCAGCAGGTCGCCGAAGAGATCCTCAAGGACAAGGGAGCCGATGCGGGGCGCCTGGTCCGCTGGGCGGTCGAGGTGACGGCGCCGACCGTGATCCCGTGGCAGACCGTGATCGGCGGGTATCTGCGCCGGGCAGTGCGGCGGAAGCCGCGAGGGGTGTTCAAGTCGTTCTCGCGGGCGTCGCGTCGTCAAGCGGTGCGGGTGCGGATGCCGGACGGGTCCCGGGGCCGGAAGGTCATCCTGCCCGGCACCTCTCGCCCCGACCCGACCATCGTGGTCATCCGGGACACGTCCGGATCGGTGAGCGACCAGGAACTCGGTGAAGTCGCCCGGGAGATCCGCGAGATCGCGGCCCGGTGCGGCGTGCATGAGGACCGGGTGTTCGTCCTGGATGTCGACGCGGCGGTCTACAGGGCTCGTGCCCTGTCGGAGACGGACGTGCTCCACTCGGCCTCCGGGGGAGGCGGGACGGACATGCGCCTGGGCCTGGCCGCGATCCCGGAGATGTACGAGAAGGTGCCGGAACTGGTGATCGTCGCGACGGACGGCGGCACGGACTGGCCGACCACCGCCACGACGTTCCCGACGATCGCGCTGATCACCTCGGACGGCACGGACACGACACCAGGCTGGATGCCATCCGTGTCGGTCGACGGGGTCTCCACCTGACGCGGACGGCTTGTAGGTGACGAAGGAGCCGTGCTGCCATCCGTGTCGGTCAACGGGGTCTCGGTCTGAGTCAGGCGTCGGCGAAGACCCCGAGCCGATTGCCACTGGGATCGGTGAACTCGAAGCGGCGACCACCAGGGAACTCGTACGGCCCGGCGACCACCGTGCCGCCCGCGCTCTTCACGGCCTCGACAGTCGCATCGAGGTCCCCGGAGAACAGCAGCACGAGCGGACCGGCGCTGCTCGGCTCGGCGCCGGGGGTCAGACCACCGATCTCGCCGTCCCCATCGGCGGCTCGGATGCCGGAGTACTCGGGGCCGTAGTCGTTGAACTCCCACCCGAAGGCTGCCGCGTAGAAGGCCTTGGCGGCGGCGAGGTCGGTGACCCCGAACTCGATGTAGCTGATCGCGTGGTGCGTCGGTGCGGCCATGACGGGCCTCCAGGGCTCGGGAACGGGTCTCACAAGTATGTCCCCGGGCTCAGACGACGGGGCTCTCTGTCCCTCCGCTCTTTCGGTTCGCCCACTTGGTGAGGGACGGCATCACCGGATGAAGGAGTAGGCGTGGCCTTGAGCGCGGCAGACTTGAACACCCTCGGCATCGACACCTCAAAAGCCCCGCGTGTCGAGCCGTCGCCCGAGGAGGTCACCACCGCGAGACAGGTGCCGTCGTGGCGGTCGCTGGTCCCGGGGTCAGTGCTGTCGCATGCGCTGTACGAGACCGTCTCCGGCCGCCGGGTCACGATCATCGACTCCCCTCCTGGGTCCGGGAAGACCACCCTTCTCGTCAACGCCGCACTCTGGCTGGGTGCGAACACGGACCTGACCGTCACCGTCGCCGCCCCCACCCGCGCAGCCGCCACATCTGTCGCTGAACGCCTCGCGGACGTGCACGAGCAGGCATCGGTCGTCCTCGCGCTGAATGGGGTGGACAAGGCGTCGAGCTCGGCGATCCACACCCCCGGCAACGGCGCATTCCAAGGGCAGGCCGGGGACATTGTGGTGCGGACCATGGCGTCGATGGCGATGAGCACCTCCACCACCTGCGACCTGCTGATCGTGGATGAGGCGTACCAGTCGACGTTTGCGTCCCTGGTCGCGTCGGCGAAGGGGTCGGAGCAGGTGCTGATGGTCGGCGACCCGGGCCAGATCGGCCCCGTGATCACGACGGACACGACCGTGTTCGAGGACAGTCCCTACCCGCCGCACGGACGCGCCCCCGACGTACTCCGTCATCATCCGTCGGCGCTGGTGGCGCACCTGCCGACCTCGTTCCGGCTCGGGCAGCGCACGGTCGATGCGATCGACCCGCTGTACGACTTCGCCTTCTCCTCTTCCCGCCCGGACCGGCGCATCGTCGGCCACGACGAGATCGAGGCCGTACAGATCGACAAGCCGGATCCGGTGGACCTGTATGCAGAGGTCGCCCGTCTGGCCGCCACCTACATCGGCAAGACTGTCGAGACGACCGACGGGTCCCGTCCGCTCACGCCGGGCGATGTGTGTGTCGTGGCAGGGGACAACATGGCCGTCAACGGGATCGCCGGATTCCTCTCCACCATGGGCCACTACCCCGGCATCACCGTCGGCACCGCAGACCGACTGCAGGGCGGGCAATGGCATGCCGTGATCGCGCTGGACCCCCTCGCGTCGGCGTCCACCGTCTCCGAGCACCACCTCGCCCGCGGCAGGCTGTGCGTGATGGCATCCCGCCACATGACCCACCTGACCTGGGCGTACAGCCGCGACTGGCAGAACCTCATCGAAGCCCACGAGGACGTCGAGGACGCGGCCACGATGATCCAGGTGCGACAGAACCTCATCGGCTGACAACGAACCGGGCGGCAAGAACGTGGATCCGCCGCCCACTTCACCGTCCACACCTTCGCGGTGCCGGAGAGACCTGGCGCCGCGGGCCCGCCCCCGGAAGTGAGGACTCCCCCGATGGACATCACCGTCTACTCCAAACCCCTCTGCGTGCAGTGCGACGCGACCAAGCGCGCCCTCGACAAGGCCGGCGTCCCTTACAAGCTCGTCGACGTGACGGAGGATGCCGCAGCTCTGGCAAGGATCAAGGCCCTCGGCTACCTCCAGGCCCCGGTCGTGATCGCCGATGGTGATCACTGGTCAGGGTTCCGACCCGAGAAGCTTCGGGCCCTCACCGGAGGCCGGCAGCGCTCGGTCGCCGCCGCCTGACCGCTCCAACACCTTCCGGCCCCTCGGCCCGCACACGCAGCGGGTGCGAGGGGCTTTCCCGTGTCCCGCCGCGGGGGTGGTTCGCCCACTCGACGGGTCCAGGGACGTTTCGCGAGGAGGGCACGGGCATGGCCACGACGAAGCTTCGCAAGCGCGACACCGGCGAGCAGGGCAATGGCGGACAGTTCGCCACCACGCTCCGGGACGACGCCTCCATCCATGTCTCCGAGACGCCGGGGCGGGACCTGGTCTTCGCACCGGGGACCCTCCGCCTCGTCGAGCATCTCGAATCCTGGTTCGATGACGAGGGCCGCACCGTCGTCTCGATCCGGATCGACCGGGACCAGCTGCCGATCTCCAACTACCGGCAGGGGCCGGCGCCGTGGAAGGTCCGGGACGAGGACGTCGACGACGCCAAGGTCGATGCGTACCTCGAGGCATGCAGCGATGATCCCGAGACGTTCGGTGACGAGCTCGGCTTCCCGGGTGAGGCGCGGTGGGATTCGGCCTCGCACACGCTCGAGCTCACGCACACCGGCTACGAGGGCGTCAGCGACAAGGACCTGTCCACGAACGTCACCGAGACCCTCAGCGAGTTCCACCGAGCGCTCCTGCTGCGCGAATGGGACTGACCCGCCTGTCCTGTGAGGGCGGCGGCTCGCCCACTGGCCGCGGCGAGACCCGTACACGAGGATGAGGAGCGGACCATGCCCGAGCACACCCCGAAGCCCCGCAAGCGCGACACCGGCGAGCAGGGCAATCGCGGCGAGTTCGCCACCACCACCCGCCCCGACGCCGACGTGGCCATCGACCCGCTGGATCCGAGCATCGACTGGGATCACGAGGACACCGGGATCTCCTGGGAGTACCCGACCTCCGACGCCGACTCCAGGTTCCACGAGGACGGGACGATCGCCGACCGGGTCTTGCTCGACGGCACGGTCGAACACCACGACGCCGACGGCACCCTCACTCACGTCACCCTCGATGACGGCTCGACGGTCCTGATCAACGGCGACCCCGACCATTCGTACGTCGTGCATCGTCGCCTGGCCGAATTCGCGTACGAGACGCACGAGCTCACCCCGGTTGAGGCTGAGGCGCGGTTCGCGGAGCTGAGCCCGGCCCTCGCCACGCACCACCCTGGCAACGCTGCCCGGTTCGCACGCGGGATCGCCGAACGGATTGCCGTAGATGACCTGTACGAGGTGGAGGCGCTGTGCGAGTCGGCGGCCCAGCAGCACGCCCTCACCGTGTGGATGCAGCAGCACCCGCGGCGCCACCCCCCGCGCCCCGTGCCAGGACAAAGGCCGCAGTCCCTGGATGAGGCGCGGAAGATGCGGGACAGGCTGCTGCAGACGTTCGCCGAGCGATGCCAGGACGAGTCCCTGCCGACCGGTCCGAGCTACATCCCCGTCATCACCATCGACCATGGCCGGCCGACGCTCAGCGTCGATGTGCGCAACGTGCCGGACGCGGTGATGCGGAACCGCTACGACGGCAACGAGACCATCAGCCCCATCGGCAGAGCACTGCGCATGCGCATCGAGATCGCGTCCCGAGAAGCCGGCGCCCACCTCGAGTCGGTTGATCTCGAGTCGGATCTGCAGCGCGGGATCCGACGCCTCCGCACCCACAGTCGGCGGCTCCACGAGCAGCTGGACGCGGCATGATCATCGCCGGCATCGACCCCTCCCTCACCAGCACCGGTGTCGCCATCGTCCGCTCCCCCGAACGGGTCGAGACCGCGACAGTTGCCTCGAAGCCACCCGCCGCAGGGACGGAGACAGTCCGCTCTCGCTTCGAGCGGATGGAACAGCTCGCGGCGAAGATCCTTGGCCTCGTCGACAACGCCGACCTCGTCGGGATCGAGTCCCCGGCCTACGGGATGAGGAACGCGGGCAAGGTACATGACCGCTCCGGACTGTGGTGGTGGATCGTCGGGCAACTCGAGGCGCACGGCGTCCCCGTCGTCGAAGTCTCCCCGCCGTCGCGGATGATGTACGCGACCGGCAAGGGCAACGTCGGCAAGGACCTCGTGCTCGTCACCGCCGCGGCAACCTACAAGCAGGCCACGATCACCGGCAACGACGTCGCCGATGCCGTCGTGATCGCCGCCATGGTCTCCCGCCTCGCTGGCCAGCCGATCGAACTGCGCGAACCTTCACAGGCGAAGATGCGGGCGCTGACGAAGGTGCATATGCCCGTCGAGCTGGGCCCCATGTCCGTGGCCTGACCAGGTGGGCTGAACTTCTCGCGCGCAGACCATATGACGAGAGAAGCGAGGCCTGCGCGCACTCGGGCAGCAACCCCTCGACCCCCGAGGTGACTGGATGAGCCAAAGGACGGCCCAGGGAGCGGAACGCAATCCACCCGACTCTGGCGACGCTTACAAGTTCCTCGGTGTCGAGTAGTCCGGTAGAAGACTGACTGGCAGCCCGGAGACGGTGCACGCGACGGCGATGACACCAGCGATGATGCCTGCGATCGCCCACACTCTCTGGCTACGCCGTGTGCGGAGGCCGAATGCGCCGAGCACGAGCGCGAGAACGGCGCAGATGAAACCGGGTATCGGCGCAACGGAAGCGATTCCATCGAAACTGACGGGATGCCCGTTCTGCACGTGGCGGGCGTACCGTTCGGCGACCACCACTTGTCCCCACAGCGCGAGGGCAATCCCGATTCCGCCTGCAGTGCTCGACATGATGCCGAAGACGTCGACGCTCCGCGGGCCGTTCGATGGGGTGGTGGTCATCGACCTACGGTACCCACGCACAAACACTCGTTAGCGTGGAAGCCCGGTTGCGGCGCGTCGAGCTCAGCCTTTCTTGAAGCTCTTCAGTGCCTTGCGTCCGCCGATGGGGGCGCCGGGTCGTTCGCCGCGGAGGTCGGCGTCGATCTGGTCGGCGGAGTAGCCCTGTTCGACCATGTCGCTGACGTACATCTTCTTGGTGGTGGTGTCGACGGCGTCGATCTGGGCGCGGAGCTCGGCGAGCTGCTTCCGCACTGCGGCGTTGTCGTCGGGGAGACGGGTGAACGCTTCGGGGTGTCGGGCGGTGAAGCCGGGCATGGCGTAGCGCGTAGAAATCTCAGCGGGGGTGCCGCGGAAGTCGCCGACAGTCAGCTGCGTCTGCTCGACCTTGGTCTGTTCGTCGGTGGGGAGGGTGTGGCGGTAGGTCCAGGCGAGGTGGGTGCGGACGGCGTCGCGGACGGCGAACCGATCCAGCTTCTCGGGGACGTGTTCCTTCCACCGGCGCAGGCTCTGGTTGTACTCCTCGGCCTTCTCTCGAGTGCGGGCCTCGTATTCGGCCTGGCTCCAGCCGGGCTGCTTCACCGGCTTCACGAAGTCAGGGACCACCGAGTTGATCGTGACCGCGCGGCTGCTGCTGTAGTCGTCCATGACGGCCTGCAGGACTTCGTCGGGAACGGGCACGGTGGACCACCACGCGAGGTGCTCGTCGGCGCTGTGGAGGCGCTCGGGGAAGTAGATCGACCCGTCCGTTCCGTTCTCGCTCATGGGCACGAGTGTGGCACCCAACAGCGCCTCGGAGCGGGAGATGGACGTGAACCGGCCCCCTTCAGGACTCCCGGACGGGGTGCGAGGCTGAGCCGTCATCGCTGCTCATGGCTCCCCTCGAGGTCGAACGCCTCCTGTCCCACAGGCACGGCGATCGGGGTGCGTGCAGCAAGCGGATCGTACGACCGAAGCTCGTTCCCGGCGTCAACACGGAGTGCGGACGCATTGCCGGCACCAGTGAGCTGGAGGGTGCCCTGACGCGGGTCCAGCCCCCGGATGGACTGGGCGTAGAACGGCAGATCCTTGGTCAGCGCGCGCATCCGCTCCGGCCCGATCTCCGCTCCATCCTCTGCGGCGTGAGCGTCGAAGATCCCCTGAGCCTGCGCGGACTCAGCAGCGACCCTCTCCTCGAAGAGGGCCCGAAGCTGGGCATCATCGTTCATCGACGCGAAGAACGGCAGCCCGTCGACCATCGCTGCACGCTCGGTCAGGTCCGGGGTGCGGCCGTTCTCGGCTTCGAACGCATCGAACGACTCGTTCGCGTCACGCAGCTCCGCAGCGAGCTGACGTTCCTGGACGATCGGGAGTCCGTGGGCGAGTTCCGTAATAGGGGCACGGGTGTTCTCGGACTGATCGGCGCGGATCCGAGAGTCGAGCTCCATCGATTCCACGACCTCTTGCCGATCGGTGGTCGACATCTCGGGGATCCCGGCACGGTAGGCAGTCTTCGCCAGGCCCGTCAGTGCCGCGGCGCCGGTGCCGACTGCGGTTGCGGCGCCGTGGGCGAGGTTCCGACGGTGCTTCAACAGCGCCCGCCCGCCCATCACCGCGGCAGGGACGGCCAGTCCGCCGGAGGCTAGTGCGAGTCCCCCGTACAGGGCGGCGCCCTTCACCGCGGCCTTGTACGTGGCGGGATTCGTGACGGCTGCGGCGAGCTTGGTTCCTGCGGTGCCGACGACCTTGGTGGCCGCGCCGACACCGCGAGTGGCGAGGTACTGGGCGGTCAGGGCCTTGTTGTTCCAGATCGCGCTGCGGGTGGCCTTCCCATCAGCCCACTTCTTCTGAAGCATCCCGGCGCCGCCACTGATCTGCCGACGCACGTTTTCCGGGACCGATCGGACACGATGCAGCGCAAGTCGGGCATGCCGACCCAGAGAAGTCGCACCGGTCCCGGCGGCAGTGACCACCCCAGCCGCACGTTCGACGGCGCCATCGAGTTGGCCATCGTGTCGACCCTCGGTGGCGAACGCCTCCAGACGTGTACCAAACGAGGTACGAGCGTCGGGTGCGGAATCGGGGCCGACAATCGAATCCGCTACCAGGCTCGCGTCGTCGACTTCGCCCTTGACCTCAACCCCAGGGTGCTCGTGCTTCCCTACCTGATCCCCAGCGACCGAGGTCTTCTTTCCCCCGGCGACCTTCTCTGCGTTCTCGCCCTCGCCCTCCACCTCTGGCGTGTCCTCGGAGTCCTTCGCCCCGTCGGTGGCGGTTCCCTTGGCTCCCTCGGTGCCGCTCGTGATCGCGTTCTGCTTCGACGTGTCGGCTTCGACCTGAGGCGTGTTCGTGGCGTCACCGACGAGCTCCTCATTGGCCGCGGCGGACTTTGAGTTCGCGGTGTCCTTGCGGCCGAGGAGTCGGCCCTTCGCGGTGTCCATGGCAGCGCCGGTGAGCTTCCGCCGCCCCTGCTCGAGGAGGTTCTTGGTGAGTGCTCCCCCGCCGCCGACGGCCCCTGCGACGGCGAGGGGGTTCCCGGCCATGGCCTGCATGCCACGGATCGTGAACGGACTGCGGGTGCGGAACAGCTTCTTGAACATCCAGTTCAGGACGAAGATCGCTAGCGCGGGGCAGGCGCCGATCCAGAGCATCATGGCGGTGGCCCAGCCGCCGAGGACGGCGTCGCCGGCGCGGATGAGGGCCATGGCGATCAGCAGGACGATGGCGAACAGCAGGGTCGTGACGGACGTGATGGCGGTGTACCCGATCCAGCCCTTGAAGAAGCTGGCGGCGGAGCCGAAGCCTTGGGAGATGACGCCGGCGAGGGCCGCGATGATGAGGAAGAACGCCATAACGTGGGAGAGCAGCTTCATGATGAACAGGGCTGCGGCGAGGAACGCCATCGCGAGGGATCCGATGAGGGCGCTGATCGCGTAGGTGATGGCGACAAGGGTCGTGGAGGTGCGGATGGTGCCGGCGGTGTTGGAGACGTAGGAGTACGCCTCAGCGTGTTCGGCGAGCCCGTTCTCGGGGTTGGAGAGGAGACCGGCGTCGCCGACGACGGCGAACTGGATGTCCTTGACTTGCTTGACGGTGACGTCCGGGGAGACGGTGTCGGCGAACGGGAGGGCGAACACGATCCCGGTCTCGTTGTTCACGCCCTCGCCGGTGAAGATCTGGGTGCAGGCCTCGGGCGTGAGGGGTCCGCCGATCTTCCCGCCCTCGATCCCATCAGCGGGCAGGTCGGAGCGGAGCGTGTAGGTGCCGTCGGGGCTTGCCTGGCAGAGTCCCCAGGCCTGGTTCTGGCGGGCTGTGCGGTCGTCGTTGGTGAACCCACCGTTCAGCATCGGCGATCCGACCGGAGGGACGGCAGCGGAATAGTCGGTGTCACCACTGGCGTAGGCGCCGGCCAGTATGTCGACCCGGTCGCCGGGGGCGATGTTGGTGTTGGTTTCGAGCTGCTGGCAGGCGGCATAGTCGGCGCCGCGGCTGGACTGGTCGCCGTACTGGATCGTCGCGTAGGCCCGGTAGGCGGTCTCTTCCCACCAGCGGGACATGACGTCGAGCGCTGCGGGTGCTGTCTGGCCGATGTCGTCGTAGTAGCCGGTGTACTGGGAGTGCAGGGCATCGATGTAGGACTTGCACGACGTCGGGTCGCTCTTCGCCTCGTCGCTGAACACGGTGGACGCTTGGGAGGAGCGGTTCGAGATCGGGGCGGCGATCGCGTCGGACGCCTTCGTGAACGCGCCGGAGAGTTCCTGAACCATCCACGCGGGCGAGAACGTACCCGGGTCATAGGAGGTGCCTTCTCCGCGGTCGTTCATCGATCCCATGTCCATGGCGGTGAAGATGCCGAGGCTGGCGATCATCATGGCGAGGCGCCGGGCCCCGAAGCGGCCGCGCATCGCGCCGAGGACCAGGGTCACGACGCCCACGGTGAGGATCAGGAAGATCGCCCCGGAGTCGATGATCGAGGACCCGAAGGTGGCGGCGAAGTCGTTCAGCGGCTTGGCGAGGAGTGCGTTGACTTCGAAGTTGGTGACGGCGTTGACGAGGAGTGCCGCGGCGAGCCAGAGGAAGTTCCCGAACTCGAGGATGGTCGTGAAGCTGGTCTTCTCGATCATGTTGACTTCGATGCTGCGCAGCGGCTGGGTCACGTTGAACTCGACGCTGTCGCCGAGCTTCATGGAGCTCGCCCACCGCACGATGGGCAGACACTTGATCGGGTCCTCTCCCCTACCGACGCTCGCGCAGGCGGGCATCGGATTCGAGACCCCGCCGCGGTCCACCACTGCGGGCTGGACGCCGGCGGCGTGGAGCAGTGCGGCCTGCGGTGCGGTCGTGATCGTCTCCCCGGGCCCGGTGAGGTCGGCGCCGTAGGCGGGCGAGAACAGCAGCCCGAAGGCTCCGATCATGAGGGCCATCGGGGCGAGGATCCGCACCCACGCCCGCATCCGGTTCGTCATCCTGGGCATCAGGCGGTCACCTCGTCGAGGGTCAGGTCGGTATCCCAGTCGGGCCGGGCATTGTTGACCGTGCTGGAGGCGGTGATGAGCATGGCCGTGGAGGAGAGAGGGTCGACGATGGCGCCGCACTGGATGAACACACCGGTCTGCGCGCGCTTCTTGTCGTAGAACGCCCGCCACTGCGACAGGCGCAGCCCCCGCCGCTGCCGAAGCAGGGTCACGGCGAGCACCCCGACGTACGCGATGCTCCCGGGGATCACGACGGCCCAGAACGGGATCAACGGCAGCACCCGCACGATCGGGAACGCGACGAACATGACCAGCGCCGACGTGGCAACGGCGAGCATGTTCGCGATCAGGGTCCCGCGCCGCATCTCGAGCGTGAAGTGCACGGACCTGCGCTCAGCCTGCGCGGCCTTCCCCGTCATGTCGGTGAGGTTGTACAGGTACACCTCACGGCCCGTGTTCGTTCCCTCGCTCACCCGTGCCTCCTCTCATCGGTTCCCGTCCCGGTCTGGTCCGGCTACATGTCGATGAGGCCGATGATGGCGAGGACGATCGCGATCAGTCCGTCGGCGATGAGCAGCAGCAGCGGGATGATCACGCCGGGTGCCGCGCACAGTGCAGCGATCACGAGCCCTACGGTGAGTGCCCGGGCGTCGCCTCCTCCCTTGCGGCGGCTCTCGTAGACGTACTTGACGATGACCACGACGGCGATCGCGATGGCGAGGAAGATGAGGAACAGGTCGAAGCCCTCGAGTTCGGGGGCGATCCGTCCCCAGATCTGCGACCAGGCGCCGCTGAGGTCGACGGAGCTTGCATCCATACGAGTCGCGGTCTCCCGCTGCCTCCTTCACGAATCGGTGGTGCGGGCGGGGTGCCCGTTCGGTCCGGCAAGTGGGCGGCGATCTCCGTACTCGTCGCCGGGGCAGGTTCAGGCGGGCTGTGCGAGCTGGGTGGGGAAGTCGACGTTCTTCAGCTGCGGGTCGGCGCACTTCAGGGCCGAGCCCCACATGTCGTCGGCGTAGGCGTTGTTCTCGAATCGGGTCGCGAACGCTTCACGCCGCTCCTCGTCGATCTCCCCGAACGGGAGGAACAAGGCTTCGGTGCGTTCGTCGCGGATCCCGTCCAGATAGTCCGCGCACACCCCCTGGACGCCACGCTCATGGTCACGGACAGTCCGTCCGGCCGAGAGGGCTTGGCGGTGGGAGATCGAGTCGGGTTTCGCGGGTGGGACGCGCATCGACTGGGCGATCGTGTTGTAGATCGTGGAGCCGGTGCTGCGGGAATGGATCGGGACCGGTGCCTGGTCGCGGTGCTGGACGAAGTAGAGCATCTCGGCAGCGTCCATCTTCGTCCGGTCGACTGCCTCGGGGAACGGATCCCGCCGCGTCTCGTCAAGCACGGTCTCGTCGGCGGGGATGGAGAGGAGGTTGCCTGGGTTCTCGTGGGCGTCGATGGGGACGTGCCGGGACTTGCGGTTGATGTGGAAGCCCTCCGGGGGCCGGTTGTTCGGCTGGAAGCCGGCACGGACCTCGTCGGCGAGATGGTCGATCTCCCGACCGGAGAGCTCGCGCCCCTTCTCCTGCTGCACCTGCGCGATCCTCCGCGCCAGTCGAGCTTGTCCGGTGCGGACTTCGGACCGTTCGACTTCGCCGGAGCTGAGCCGGTGGTTGAGGTGACCGTGCACGATGCGGCGCACCAGTGCGGCGGTGGCGACGGCCCGGATGCCGTGGTCGCGGTCTTCGCTGTCGCGGATCCGCTTGATGATGTCGTAGGCAGTGTCGCCGATGACGTCGTCGGTGTGCTCGATCGCGCCGCGGCGCCGGCACAGCTTCTCAGCGTCCTGCCGGATCCGCTCGAACACGGCGTCTTCGTCGAGGAGTTCCCGGTTCGCGTCGACCTCGGCACGGGTAAGCAGGGCGGACGCGTCGAAGTGGTCGCCGAGCTTCTCGTTGTACCAGCCGACGGTGAGGTACCTGATCTCGGGCTCGTCACCGGGGATGTGGATGTCAGCGTCGTCGCGCGGGACGGTGCCGAACTGGCCGCCGTTGCCTCGCTCCCCCGTGTCCTTTTTGCGGATGGTCCCTACGTGACCGGGCACCTTCCGCGCCGTCGCCGGCCGGGTCCGTGCGTCGTTCGTGGTGCTGCTCATCGCGCCCTCCCACTCGTGTGCCGTCACGAGGGGTAGTGGGCGGCGTCTTCACCAAGAAGCGATCAGGTGCGGACCTGCAGGACTGCGTCGGGTGGGCCGATCTTCGTGACCGAACCTGTGCAGTGGAGGGTCCAGGGACAGTTCTTGGGAACGCTGCCGCCGGCGATGTAGGCCCAGCGCTGGCAGGTGCCGCATTCGAGGATGGTGGTGATGATGGCGGCGCGGGTGCCGGTGCGGCGGCGGAGGCCGCGGAGGGTCTGTTCGTGCGCGTCGAGGTTGGCGAGGTCTTCGAGGGGGAGGTTGATGCCGGCGCGGATCTCGGCGGCCTGGGACGGGTCGCTGCGCAGCTGGTCGGCGAGGTCGTCCCAGGTGGCGGTCTTCGTGGCCTGCAGGATGATCAGCGCGTGCTGGACGGCGCGGGCCCTGGCGGTGAGGTGCTCGTCGAGGGACCACTGGATGGTGAACCCGGTCATGGCTGCCGCCGGTTCAGCAGGGCGTCCCAGTCGATGCTGGTGACCATGCCTTCGCTGAACGCCCACCGGTGTTCGCGGGCACGGTCTTCGGGGGTGGTGCGGACGGCGTCGGCGACCCCGGACAGCATGCCCGCGCAGACGAGGACGAGGGCGTGGGTGACGTCGGTGTCGGTCATGCGGCGCAGGATCCGCGAGTAGAGCGGGCGCGGGTCCCAGGAGGAAGAGTCTTCGAGGCACACGAACTCGATCGCGGCGAGGAGCTCCTGCGGGTGGTGGGTCACGTGGCGGGATTCGAGTCCGGCGAAAACGAGTCCGGCGATCAGGTAGGGGGCGAAGGGTTCGGAGATGGCGCGGTTGTTGGCGAGGACTTCGTGGCGGAGTCCGCGCGCGTACAAGTAGGCCCCTTCACGGTCTAGGCCGGGCGTGGTGTCGATGTGTCCGGCGTTCAGCGTGAGGAGGGCGGAGTTCAGGGCCGCGTTCATGGAGAACACGGCGTCGTTCGTCGGGGCGTCGCTCATGCCGCCGCAGTGGGCGCCTCCCCGACCTCGCAGGACAGCATCACCTGCTCGCCATACGCCCGTTCGCAGTGGCGTAGGCGCGGGACCAGCACGTTCTGGACGATCCCGGCCTCGTCGAGGGCGATCCCAGTGACGGTCCGGGTCCCGCCGTCGGCCGCGTTGAGCGCCATCGCGACTTCGATGCTGGTGCCGGAGCCGAGGAACGGGTCCAGGATCCGTGCGTCCGGGCCGGTGACAGTGTCGAACCAGCGGGCTAGCACCGCGTGGTCCTTCGGGAACGGGAACTCTCCGACCCCGTCGATGCTCGCGAGGTGTCGGGCTCCTTCGCGCTCTTGCCGGAACACGGACCGGGGCACGGCGGTCGCGTTGTCGGCGAGGCGCCGTTTCAGCTTCGGTTGGGTGGTGTGGTCGGGGCCGAACTCGATCAACCCGGCAGCGAGCATGCGGTCCATCGAGGCGTCGTTCATCCTCCATCCCCGCTTCGGCACCGGACACGCCTCCCCCGTCACTGGGTGGGTGAGCTCGCGGAAGGACCTGCTTGCCTGGACGGATGGGGCACCGGGGTCGCTGACCCGGTAGAGGGTGCCAGTCTCGTCGATGCGGTCGTACTCCGTCAGCCCCCGCGGCAGGCTGGTGCGCCTGGGTGCGAGCCAGGCCCGGAACCGCTGCTGCGCCAACGTCCTGTCACCGGATGCGGCCCGCCACGCGGACTCTGCGGCGTCGAGCAGCTCCTGTGCGTCGGCTCGGGGTTGCCGCCAGGTCGTCCCGGAGGCCTTCAGCTTGGCGTGGTTCTTCGCGTAGATGACGAGGTAGTCGTGCGAGACGCTGAGGAGTTTCGAGGAGTTGATGGTCGACCCGTCCCACACGACCGTCCCCACATGGTTCTCGGCGCCGAACGTCTCGTCGAGGAGGATGCGGAGGTGGTGGATCTCCCGGTCATCGATCGATGCGATCACGATGCCGGTCTCGGCGAGGAGCCGCGGCAGCTCGGCGAGGCGGGGTGCCATGAACCCGGTCCAGTCCTCGAACCGGTCCATGTAACCGGTGACGACGCGGCCGCCGGTGTTGTACGGCGGGTCGAGGTAGATCAGGTCGAATGGCCCGGTCAGGGTGGGGAGGATGTCGAGGTTGTCGCCGATGTGCACGGGATGAGGGCTCATACCCCCTTGCAGTGCGCGGGGCCGAGCCGGACCTGCGATCAAGCCGTGTCCGGGCTGGTCACCAGTCCAGCGCCCGGCGCTGAAGGGTGTAGTGGTTGCGGCGCACGCCGATGCCGCGGAGGTACGCGTCCCGGGCCGCTTCGTGGGGATCCTCGAAGGACTCCTTGATTTGGTCCTCCACTGCCCCGTCGTCGACGGAGTACTCGCGGAGGGCATCGGAGATCTTCGCGGGGTCCCCGTCGAGGTCGAGATCGGCCTCGATCGTGCCCTCGTTCCCGATGCCCGGGTAGGTCTCCTCGTAGTCGTAGGTGAAGGTGGCCTTGCCTGTGCTCAGGTCGAACGTGGCCTGGGACAGGGCGCCGTTGTTGTGCTGCTGGTTCTGCAGGTATTCGGCGTGGATCTTGTCCGTCCCGTCGGGCCGCAGGTAGTACTCGCGCCTCCCGTCGATCGCGGGAACTTCGAGTGCCCCCGCGTACCCGTCCCGCTCCTCGTCGATCTCCTCGCACAGGGCTGCGATGATCTGGCCGGACCGGCCCTGAGCCCGCATCCCCTCGACCGGATCCGTGGTGTGCACACGGATATCGGCGTCGCTGCGAGTATGGGTGCCGAACTGGCCGCCGTTGCCGGACTCCCCCGTGTCCTTCTTGCGGACGGCCTCAGAGCTGTTCTTGGCGATCGTCACGGTCGTGCCTCCATCCACTGGTCCTGGCCGGGTCTTTCCCCTGTCATGTGGGCGGGACGGCACCTCTCACGCGGCAGCCGCGCCCCGGCGCCGGTACGTGACCCCGGCGGTGAGGTCATCGAGCAGGGAGCGGAGGAATGCGTCGGCCTGTTCGGCGTCGAGCCGCTCGATCACGGTCAGCACCAGATCGCGGTCGTCGATGGTGCGGATCGCGAACACGTCCTCGAGCGGTGACCAGCAGCGGTCCCGCCACAGGGCTGCCGCGGCGTGGGCGTCGAGGTGCCCGCCGTGTGCCTCGAGGATGTGGGCTGCGACTGCCCGGGCACGGTCGAGTGCTGCCCGGCCGCGCGGGGACGGAAGCCGGTACGCGAACGTGATCAGCTCACCGATGGACTGACCGCGAGCGGCACGCTGCTCGACCAGGCGCGCGACCGCGACGGTGAGGTCTATCGGGCAGGTCTCCGGGTCGCGGGCGAACGCGGCTGCGGCCGTCGGATCCGGATCCTCACCCCGACGGGCCTGGCGTTCCGCGATCTCGAGGATGTACTCGTGGGCGAGCTCGATACGACCCCAGTGGTATCCGCGGGTGGGTCGGCGACCGATCGGGAACGCGGATCTGACCTGGTCGGCGAGCTCCTCGAACAGCTTGATCGACTCGGTCCCGCCGGACTTCACGTGGTCTTCCCACTTGCCCATGAGGATCTCGCGCCCCTGCCCGGACTCGGTCTCCATGTACCGGCCGTCCCCTTCGGAGCGGTGCCGCATCGCGCCACGCACGATGTTGTACACCAGCCCCTCCGGAACGAGAGCCTCCGCTCCCGGACACTCCGCTTCGGCGCGGACGATCTTCGACATGGCGATCACACACGAGTCCTGGATCAGATCCGCCCGGTGCCGACTCGAGTACGCCCACGCCCGGGCCTGCAGGTCGAACACACGCTGGCATGCCCCGAGCAGCGTCTCCCGGTCATGGACGCGCTCCTGCTCGATCTCCTTGAATCGGATCGCTTCCGGCTCGGGATGCACCAGCACGACGAGCGCGTTCGGGGCTCGGTGTGCTGCGGGGCAGGCGGGTTCGTTGCGCTGATAGCGCGTGACGATGTCGCGGTGGCGGGCCCGGCCCTTCTCAGCATTCGTCCTCATGCCCTGGCAGTGGGCGATGGATCATGCTGGCAGGACCGCTCAAGAGCGATTCAGCGAGACGGGCTCTCGTGCTCGTGGAGATCAGATTCTGCTGCCGAGGTACCTCAATCCTTCAAATAATGCCAATGGGATACCATTCTACTCAGCCTCGGGACTACCTTCCGGCGCGCCAGTTCGAACTGCCGGCAAATCGTCAATATCAATTACCGACACAAAATTTGGCAATGACGCGACCTTCGTCTTACCTGGCGGGCGGTCAAGCAATAGCTTTCGTGATGGAATCTCGGCAGCATCGCCATTTCCTATATTTTTGGGCCACCGTCCAGGAGTACCCCTCTCGCCTATACGCTCGCCAGCACGAACTGGGGACGAGTCCTCTGTGATCAACCTAGGAACTTCAACCTGAAGTTCCGCGAGCGGAGCGTCGTCAAAATGATCACCCCGCCGTTCGATAATCGCCCGCACATAATCCGGCAGGCTCCCTACACAATGCCCATTGGACACCGTCGGATCCCAGAAATCGTGAACCGTCCGTATATTGTCAGGAAGGACTTGATTGGACAGACTGTTCACAATCGCCGACAGAGTCTGGCCCGCCTGCAATCTAGTCACCAACCCGGTGAACACATCCGACCAAGGGACACTATCCGCGAGATGCACCCTCGCGGCAAGGGTCGCTCGCCCGCGATGGGGACCGTAAACATTTCGTACCCATCGCGCCGGCTTTACACTACACCCTGTCCGGGCATCAATGGGGCCGGCCCCTTGCCCCGCGCGGCCCGATGGTGGCGTTGCCGTATAGAACACATACAGGGGCATCCATCGACATACCACATCGTCGTCAGGCGGATCTATAAGCCGGTCCATCTGTTGCCCCTTCGCACCAATCGGTCCATGCCCCAGCTCGGAAAAGGCCCCAGCCTTATTGACGATCTTCGCCTGGACACGAATCTGGAGCCATTCGTTTTCGTGACCGATAAGCCATTCCCAATCAGCACCAGTCGAATATTCATCCGGCTCGTTCGTTCGGAGATACACGCCCTTCGTCCAGAAATGCCTGAGTCGATAGAAGTTTAGTTCCGTAACAGTCACTTCTCCCAGGCGAAGTCGGTACCCGGAATCACGCGAGTACTCAACCATGTTCCACACGTCAGCAGCTTGGTCGTCCATCGCCTGTTGCATGGCTTGAAAGAAGGCAAGTGCGGTCATGCAAATGAGTCTCTCACCGCATGGCCTCCCGCGGGGCTTCAGATCTCATATTGAGCCAGAGCGGTTCGGCAAGCTCCCACATCACGTCTCCGATCGCGAGCGAGCTCATGTCGTCTTCTTCGACGGCGACGTGGTGGCCGGTGCCGCCGACGAGCTGATCGAGGACGTCGATGTTCGTGCGTTGGACCTTCTGGATCGTATGGTCGAGGGTGCCGGGCGCGACCATGGTGGTGATGGTGACGGTGCGCTTCTGGCCGATGCGGTGTTGGCGGTCGACGGCTTGGGAGACGAGGTCGGGCAGCCATTCGGTTTCGACGAAGAGGGCGTCGGATCCGCGGGTGAGGGTGATTGCGACTCCGGCGGCGACTATGTTCGCGAGGATCACGGCGATCTTCCCGTCCTGGTAGTCGCGCGTGATCCGGTCCCGCTGGGTGAGGGAGGTGCTGCCGTTGATGACGGCGTGGGGGACGCCGAGCTGGTCGAGATGCGCATCGAGGCCGTTCATGACGGTTTGGTGGATGCCCCAGACGATCAGCGGCCGCTCGAACACCGTCGTCTCGCCGTCGTGGTGGGTGGTGGAGTCGACCCAGTCGGCGATGTATTCGGCGGCGGCGGGGATCTTCGCGAGGCCGGCGGCGCGGCGCAGCAGCGACACGCAGCCCATCTGGTCCGAGCACCAAGCCCGCACCTCCGCCTCGGACGGTGCCTCCCCCAGCTCCCGGGACCGTTCCCGCAGGTAGGCGGTGATCTTTGCTTGGACGTCGCGGGTGGCGGTCCGGTATTCGGTGGTGGGGACGTCGACGATCATCGTCGAGTACTGCTTCTCGGGCAGGTCCGGGAGCACCTGGTCCTTCGTGCGCCGCACCCACACCTGCTCGGGGAGGATCCGTCCCAGCTCGGGCAGCAGCTTCTTGTTGGGGACGATCTTCTCGATGGTCTGGCAGCCGACGGGGATCTCGTAGGTGCGGGTGTACCGGTTCATGAACGCTGTGCGGGAGCCGAATACGGGCTGGAGCTGGCCGGTGATGGCGAGCAGGGAGGGCAGGTCGGCGGGGTTCGACATGACGGGGGTGCCGGTGAGGACCATGCGGTCAGTGGCGGTGGTGGCGAGCTCCCGCATGACCTTGGCCCGGCCGGAGTGCCAGTTCTTCGCGCGATGCCCTTCGTCGTAGATGAGGACGTCCGCGCCCCACGCTTTCAGGTTCTCGAGCAGGGGACGTCTGGTGGGGGCGGCGAGGAGGGAGTCGGTGACGATCACGATCCCTGTGGCGGGGAGGTCGGGGACCTTGCGGCCGGGACGGATGAGGACGATCGGCGCGTCGTCGAGGTGCTCGGGGACGTGGCAGCGCTGGATCTCGCTCGCCCAGTTCGTCTGCGCGACGGGCGGGGTGACGATGATCCAACGCTTCGCGTCGAGGAGGACGCTGGCGAGGATGGCTTGGACGGACTTCCCGAGCCCCGGCACGTCGGCGAGGAGCCTGCGACCAGCGGCGACGCAGAGGGCCCCGATCCGCTGGTACGGGTACGGGGTCATGCCGAACCAGTCGGGGACATCCCCGTACGCGGCGGTGAGCAACTCGATCTCCCGCTCATAGCCATCGGTGCCAGGTGCTCCGGCGAGGTTATGCACGGCGTCGGCAACGGTCTGCGGGTCCTCGATCTGCCCGGTGGTGGCGACGTCGAGCGCGGTCTGCGCACCGCCATGGCACTTGGTGTGCTGGTCCGTGACAGGGTCAATCAGGGCCTCGGGCAGTAGGTGTTCGGGCCAGTCCGCGACGGCCGACGCCGGTGCCACGAAGGCGCCCAGCTCAGTATCGAAGGTGGCGTCGTCGCCGAGCTCGTAGGCGACATCGGCACGCTCCGCGAGGCGCAGGAACACCCGCACCGTCCCCTCCTCGGCCGCCTCGACGAGCGGATCCTGCAGGGACGCGAGCGTCTCGGGGAACTCGAAGGCATCCACGACGATCCCCAGCTCCGCCAGTGTCTCGAGCGTCCGGATCGTCGGGGCCTTCACGGTGCACCGGCCGGAGACTTCCTCGACGTCGATCCCGGCCAGGGCCCCCAGTTGCGCGGCAAGGTGTCCCCCGGTGGGCACGATGAGTTCGAGACGGGGACGGTGTCGGTCGCCGACGAGGGCCGCGAACCGCACCTCAGCCCTCAGGGTCCTCAGTGATTCGAGGCCGCCGGCGGCGCCACGCCCGCGCCAGGACGATCCCGTAGCCGCCGATCAGCAGGACGACCCCATACAGGGGTACGGCGGTGAAGAACCCGATCCACACCAGCACGTACTCGAACCAGCGCCCGCGTTCCCGGGCCGAGACACCCATGATCACGGCGCCGGGCAGGACCACGAGGGCGAGGACGAGGAGAGTGCTTCCTGTCGCTGCGGTGATCGTCGAGATGACGATGAGCCACAGGCCAGCCACGGAGGCGCAGGCGCCGAAGGGCAGCACGTAGTCGCGCACGGTCGCCGCGAGCAATCCGGTACGCCGGGTCGAGGTCTCGGTCGTGGTGTTCATGCGGGAAACCTCCATGAGGTCGGGGTGAAGTAGACCGGGTCAGCCACGGGCAGCGGGTCGATGAACAGTGCGATCAGCCCCGACAACAAATCCAGGTCGGCGACCCCAAGCTGCTGCGCGGCCTCGTGCAGCAGAGCCGGGAGTTCAGCTCGCGCGGCGTCACGGCGCGCAGTCTCGGCTCCGGTCGGCCGCCGGCGGATCCGGTCGAAGTCCGTATAGACCTCCACCCGGGAGTCGAGGAACGCCTCGAACACTCCGCTTACCGCAATGGCCGCCGCCTTCGGAACCCCGTCTCGGGCGCGTGCGCGGAGCCGCTCGAGCACTCGGGAATGGATGGTCGGGCGCGGCAGGCGACGGAGCGCTGCGCTGGCCAACACTCGTGGAATGTCGCGGTCGGGCGTGGAGAGGGCGAGCATCGCGGACACGTCATCCCGGCCCCAGCCGGCCCACAACACCCGGATCGACTCGTGAAGCGACGGATCCACCCCGGCGATGTCCCCGGCGAGAACGCGGCGCAGCTCCTCGGGGCGACACTGCAGCACCTTCCGTAGCCAATCCGACTGCTCGCAGGTCAGATCCCAGGGCCGGAGCGCCGGCAGTCCGAGGAGCTGATGAAGAGCGGACGCGTGCACGACGCGGATCGTGGCGCTGGTCGCCGGCATGCCCCGTGTCGCGTCTTCGACAACCGGGACCGACGCAACCAACACCTCGTCCTCCGCACTGGCGACCGCGGCCCTCTCGAGCACCAGCGGGACAGCCAGTTCACGAGTCTCGATCGACATCTCGCGCAGGATGCGGGTCGTGCGCATCGAACCGATGACCTTTCCAACCCAGCCCGCAGCCGACGCCCCGCCGTCGCAGAATCGGCGGGGATCGAGATGCCCTTCGTGACCCGGGTCGCCGAGCGCGTAGCGGACAAGCATCGCCGTCACCGCAGAGCCGACCTCGTCACTCCCCCAGGCGTCAGCAAGCCGCTGATGGTGGCGCCGGCACATCTGCGCGACGACACCACTGTCGACGGCGACAGAGAGGATCTTCGCTGCCGCCTCGCTCCGCGTGAGCGCCCCCGCCTTGTACTTCCCGCCGAGGATGCGGGCGCGAACGTCCACCTGGCCGGAGGCCGCCGAGCGAACGTGGGCGCGCGAGATCATGCCGCCGCAGTGGGCGAGTTGGGGACCTCGCAGGACGGGTCAGATCAGGGCGCGACTCCCATCGCCAGTTTGGCGAGGCCGAGTTTCCCTGCGATCTGGCTCAACCCTCGAACACCCCCATGCCTCGAGCACTATGGTTCGAGCCATGGTCACCCCTGTCACGCTCACGGTCGCGGGCACAGAGTTCGCCGTCCCCCAGGCACTGGCCCGTTTCGCGAAGTACCCGCGCAAGACGCCGGACAGGTTCGACTACCCGCCGCGAGGTGACTTCGGCACGATCTCGCTGGAGGAGATCAAGCGGACTCGGTACGTGAGTTCGAGGATCTCCTACGCCCAGGGCGACTGCTTCGTCACGACAGCTGCAGATGCACCGTGGATCCCCGCAGATTCAGACCTTGCCAACGCAGACCCTGAGGTCAGAGGTGGACTCTTCGACGGCATGTCTGACTTGTATCGGTACTTCAGTGGGAACTCCCCGAAGGGGATCGCTTTCGCGAAGATCCACAAGGTGCTGCACGTGAAGTACCCAGGCGCATTCCCGCTACTGGACTCTCGTCTCTGGAAGTCGTACCGCGACGCTGCCAGAACCCACAAGTCACGCTTCCCAGAGCTGTGGGACAGCGAGCACCGGTGGCTGGCCGTGCGCGATGACCTCGTCGCCTCCCGCACGTCCGGTGCAATCGGCGAGCTGCGCGAGGCCATGACGAAGTACGAGCACAGCGACCCGGATGCCCAGAAGCGCGTGCGCGACATGACTCAGCTGACCGACGTGAGACTGCTCGACATCCTCGTCTGGTGACCCGGGCCGATCTGCAGTTGCCTCAAATGACGGCCCGTCCCTCGCGGCGCGCCCGGTCCAGCGCGTTGGTGGAGGACTTGGCGAGGAAGTCGGCCGGGATCTTGATCTCGACGTCAACGGCGCGGTCGTCGAGGTCGCAGTACAGGCCGATCGCTCCCCGGATGAGGCGGACACGGTTGTCCTTGTCGTCGTACTCGAACAGGGGCTTGCGGCTGCCGAAGTTCGCGCCCCCCTTCCCGATGCGTTCCGGTGCGGTCGTGAACCGCAGCCGTTCCGGAGTCGGCTCGACACCGAACAGGCGGAACGCCGCCTCAGCCTCCTTGGGGTCCTTCGTGTGGAGGATGATCCCGCGGGCGATGTGATTGGTGAGGTTCGCTTCGATCAGGTCGGAGATCCGCTGGGTGAACAGGATCGGGAACACCTCGAGGGAACGCGCGAGCCTACCCAGGCGCTCCATCTCCTCAGCCCCGGCACCGAGGAACACCCACGCCTCATCCAGCATCAGCACGCCCCGACGGCCACGGAGCGCTTCTGCCGAGCCGAACACCATCATCCGGATCAGCGCCGAGGAGACGCGTTGCGTGAGGCCGAGGGTGGTCTGGTCGACGCCCATGGGTGGGAGTTCGAGGTTCGCGTTGCCGACCTTGATGTAGGTGATCCCCTCGGCGGCACTGAGGACGTGCCCGTCATCGCTCAGGCCGACCATCGCGCCGAACAGGGGGTCGTTCCTGGACTGGCGGAGGATCGGATCGACCAGCTCCGCGGTCGCCTTCCCGTCCACCAGTGCGGTCTCGAGGGCGGTGCCGATGGCTTTCGCGCCGCAAGCGACACCGTACTTCAGGGCCTCCTGCAGGTCGGCTTCGAAGTTCTGGACCGAGTGGGGCCACAGGTTCACGGCGTGGAGCATGGAGACGGCCGTGTTGATCCCGTCTCCGGGCGTCTTCGAGAACCGCAGCGGATCGAACACTCCCGTGCCGCCGGCACCACCCAGTCCGGCGGAGTCCCCGGCGAAGGAGTCGAGGGAGAACGTCGTGCCGTGCTCGCCGAAGGACTCCGAGAAGTCGCTGTCCTTCTTCGGGTCGATGACGATGACAGGACGACCTTCGAGCGCGTACTGGTACGCCGTGTACGCCATGAACTGCGACTTTCCCGCACCGCTGCTTCCAACCACACACCCCACCGGGTAGGTGTCCGTGTCCGAGGACGCGGTCGCGCTCATGAGTGCTTCTTGCCGGTCGCTCAGCGTGAAGCCAACGTTCGCTCCGGACGCGTCACCGACGGTAGCAAGCGACGCGATCCCGGAGTAAGCGACGGCCGAGGACGGGAGGTCCATCAGGTTCGGGTTCGCGCGGACCGGGGAGCCGATCCAGGATTCGGCGAGGGCGAGGGGTTGGCGGTTGTCCATCGGGGCGACCTCGAACGCGGTCCCGTTGCCGAGAGTGTCGAGGCGCTTCTTCCCCTGGCCGGTGAACGCGGCGACGACGCTCGTCTCCACAAGGGTCGGGAACGCCTTCCCCGTCGAGTACGCGCCTTCGACCTGCTCGAGAGTCTGGACCATCTCCTCCTGCTGCTGGTCGTCGAGCTTGCCCTGGGCTCTCGCGTTGCGGATGTCACGCAGGTAGCGGTCCCGTTGCCGGCGCAGCTCCTTGCGCGTGATGGGACTCGGTTCGATCAGTCCCCGGATCGACACCATCACCGCCCCCCGGTCCAGGAGGGTCGTCGCCCACGTGGAGAGAGCGTTCGCAGCGCCTTGGAAGGGGAGGTCAAGTCCGTAGATGGAGCCCATGCGGAGGACGTGGTGGCCTTCGATTCCGGTGGGCCAGGTGGTGCAGTTCTCGACGTCGTGGCGAGCGGCGGTCTGGGATCCGGCGACGGTCCGGAACACGTGGAGGTGGTCGGCGTGGGGTAGCAGGGATGCGCCGGTGGAGCCGCCGGCGGCCCACCAGGATTCGGCGAGGTGGAAGTCCCGTGGGGTGGGGATCGTGAAGCCGGAGCGGGTCATCATGTCGCTGACGTCGTCGAGGTCCTGCTGGTAGTCGCCCATCGGCACCTCGTAGGTGGTCATGGAGGTGGCGACCGAGTCGATGACATCGCTGATCGTGCGGTCTGCACCGCCGACGACGTCGTTGAGCTTCGTGCCCATGAGCAGGAGCCGGTCCTGGGTGCGCTCGTCCCTGAACCAGTCCTGCAGGGTGTCGGCGTGGCGGGAGCTTTCGGGGGGCGAGTAGCGGCGGGGAAGGTTCACGAGGAGGAGGTGGAAGGGGCGGTAGCGGGCGCGGGCCATGGAGCGGCGTGCGGTCGTGTACGGGGTTTCGGCGGCGAGCTCTTCGATTGCGGCGGCGATCGGGTCCCCGACGTCGAGGGCCTTGGCGTGGGTCTTCGCGTCCTTCACCGGTGCGAGTGGCGCCTTGCGGTACAGCCACAGTCCTCCGCCGACGGGGAGGACGCGGCCGTCGCCGTAGCGGACCCTGGTGGCGGTGGGCATCTTCGGCACCCGGTAGTCCTCGAGCTGGATGTCCTTCGCGGGGGTGGTCGCCATGTCACTCCTCCCCCTCGTCGGTCGGTTCGGCGGTTTCTCCCCCACCGTCGGATGCATCCGGGGTGCGAGTGGCGGGGTCGTCGACCTGGCCGGTCAGGGTGACGGCGTTCTGGTGGTCGGTGAGGGTGGTGCCCGTGCCGGTCGATCCCCAGGCGGTGACGTAGGGGGCTGCCGTGTCGGCGCCGCGGACGAGTACGTCGTACTGCACCGTCGTCGCCCCGTCCCCCGACCCTTCAGCAGTGTCCGCGTCGGTGAGCTCGACGGACACCGTCGCGACCACCGTCGACGCATCCAGGTCCCCGTCCTTCCCGACGGGCGAGAACGCCTGGATCACCGACACTCCGTCGACGTCGACGCCGGTGAGGGTCGAGTACACGTGGCCGGGGTCTTCGTCGCGGGTGGCGAGCTTCAGTTCATTCGGGGAACCCGCCAGGGCTACAGCCCACGAGGTGATCGCATCGGTCATCGAGGCAGATGCACTCGCAGCCTCCCACCCGTCAGTCGGTTCGGCCGGTTCCCACTCGGCGACGGCGCTCGGCGGCAGGGGCGTCACCGTCGGGGCCGCCAGCACCTTCACCCCTTTCGAGGGGGCGATGGCGGTACGGACCGCGGCCCGGTAGTAGACCCCGCTCGGGGTGCGGATCGTGAAGTCGTGCGTCATCAGCTGATAGCCGACATCCTGCTCGGTCGCCTCCACGGTCTCGTGGTTGCTGGTCCCGTCCCAGGACGTGATCTCGGCGCCGGCGAACACCGACTCCTCGCTGCCGAGCCACTGCTCGAGTGCCTGCTCAGCCTCGGTCCGGCCGGTCTCGGAGACGGTGATCTGTGCGCTCGCAGGGCCAGTGGTCGGAGCGCCGTTCAGAACGATGCTGAACATGAGGATCAGGCCGATCACGTTCAGCGGCGCGAGGATCATGCTGACGTACAGGGCCCTGCGCGCGTTCCGGTAGCGACGCTTCCCGCGGGTCCGCGCGGCGGGGTCCGGCACCGTCTCGGCCATGTCGTACAGGTCAGCGATCTGAGAACGTCTCCTGTGCCCCATCCCCGAAACCCCTTCCCGTCAGTACTGCGTGTTCGTCGGCTCGACTGCTGTGGTCACTTGGCGAGGAGGCGGATCAGGCGCTGCAGAGCACCGTCGTCGATCACTGCAGCCCGGACCGGTTCGACCAGCATCAGTGCCGCGTCGGTCGACTTCGCCGGGAGCTGACCGGGGAGGTCCTGGGTCGAGAACGCTGTGACGAGCCGGGTGAGGGCCTGCAGCTCCGGCTGCGACATGCCGACGAGATGCACGACGGCTTCGGGGAGGGTCCCGGCCTGGATGATCGTCAGGTCCGCGACCGCAGCCTCGAGCGGCGACGTCTTCGAGGACATGATCGTGGTGGTCAGGTCGGCGATCCCGGGGGTCTCGGCGCCGGTGAGCTCCGCGGCGAGGAGCCGCGTGTCGTCGTCGGTCTCGGCGATCTCTTCGGCCTTGCTCGCGATGCGGAGGAGGGTGGCCTTCGCGGTCCGGGCGGTGGGTCGTCCCCGCTTCGCAGAAGCTTTCGCGCCGGTGGCGCGGCGCTTGCGCGGCTTCCGCTCTGCCGGCGTCTCAGCGTCGGGCGGGTCGGTGTGGAGGGGCGGGTCGAGGACGGTCTGCTCACTCATGAAAGCTCCTGACGAACGCTGCGGGTCGGTGTCGGGATCGGGAGTGGGCGGTGGTTTTCGGACCCGTCGCACCTCTCATCAGCGCCCGCCCACTGAACCGGTCCGGCCTGGCATGAGGAGGGGCCGCACCCGCCCCGTCGTGGGATGGATGCGGCCCCCGGATGCACCTCCTCGCTTCAGGCGGCGATGGACTGACTCGCGACGTCGAAGTGGGTGTCGGCGCCGAGGTCCATGAGGTGCAGGACCACGCGGGTCTTCTTGTCCGCGTTGTTTGCCCACGGCTCCAGCACCACCCACAGCAGGACCCGGTGACCGATCAGGGCCTTCGCCTCGGAGGCGAGCATCAGCCCCTCCGGGTCGTCGGTCCGTTCGGTGCGCACGAACTCGTGCCCCGCCTCGGCGCCGTCGACCTCCTTCTTCGTGCCCGTGTACAGCAGCACCTTTCCCCGTGTGGACGTCTTCTCCCGGGTCACCTTCACGATCGTGCCGACGAACCGCTTCAGCTCGAGGCCGTCGGCCGTGCCGGTGAGGCGGTCGATCAGCTTCCACGAGGTGGAGCCCTCGGACAGTTCGGCGACGAGTTCACGGATCGCCTTGGACACTGCGACCTGGCGGGGCACGGCCCGCTCGATCCCGGGGACCTTCACGAGCCCGTCGTCGGTCGTCTCGAGCTTCGCGACCCGGTCATGGGCGGCCATGATGATCTGGACATGGTCAGTCATGGGTCAGTCCTTCTTCCGGAGCGGGGCGATGGATGCGAGCGTGTCGAGGTCGGGCGTGATGTCGTCGGTGCCGGCGAGACGGACGGCGGCGGCGGCGATGGAGCGGGTGTGGCCGGTGGTCATCTTGATCCACGTCTCCCACGTCGAGGCGTCCTCCCCGAACGGCGGCGGCACGGACTCCAGCACGGTGCGGAGCACGCCGCGGAGGCGCGTGTTGGTGCCCTCCTGGAACGAGGTCGAGCCGGACAGGCCGTCCTGGACGTCGGTGACGATCGCGGCGAGCACGTTCGTCATCGCGTCCACGGCGATCCGCTGGATCGGGACGTCGTGCCTGCCCAGCAGTTCGTAGGCGAGGCTGGAGATGCCGAAGTAGCCGGTCGCCGCGTAGCTGGCGCCGTTGAGCTTCCCGCCCACGATCTCCTCCCACGGCTTGTCCTCGGCGAGTACATGCTCGGCCATGATCAGTCCCTCCCACGCTTGGTTCGTGCTCTTCCCCGGCTCTCCCGGGGACACCGTCGAAGTGGGCGACACCCCCGCCTCACGGGACGGCGCTGCGGGGTCGATGGCGATCAGATCCGTCGCGCAGAGCGCGGTCTGTGAGTCCGTCCGATCCGTGTTGAACTTCGTCGCCTGCGCGGCAGGGCAGAGCTGCACCAGCGGGCACCACCCGCACAGCGGCCCCGTCTTCGTCGGGAACATCGCCTGCTCGACCATCCCGTTGTGGATGTCCCACGCCCGAGCGAACTCCCCGACGGTCTGCGCGACCCTCTTCACGGAGACGGCGACGATGCGGGACTTCCCGTGGCGGGTGTAGTTGATCCGGCCCTCGATGACGGGCTCGTCCTGGATCTTCCGGAGTCCGGCGGCGTAGAGGCGGATCTGGTCGCCGTGGTCATCGCCGTACAGCTCGAGCTTCCGCTTGTCCGGGATCCGGTTGCTGGTCTTGTGATCGACGGGTCGGAGCCCGGTCCGGCCCCGGGCGGTGACGCGCTGGGTGACGTCGACGTAGCCGATGAACGGCACTCCCCCGAGCTCGATCCCGGCCAGCGGCCACTCCGTTGCGACGACATCGGTGTCGCGGGGATCCTCGATCTCGAAGATGCCCTGGTACTTCCCGATCACGTCCGCGATGAACAGCTGCCGCGTCACCGGATCATTCAGCTGCGGGTACTTGTCATGGCGCCACTGGGCGACCATCGACAGCAGGATGTTCGCCGCCCGCCGCCTGGTCCGCTTCCCCGCCGGGAGGTTGTACAGCTCCTCCAGCACCGCATGCACGGCAGTGCCCTGGGTCGTCGCGGCAAACGGGTCCGGGGCCGTCTCTCCCGTGAGCTTCCCGAACGCGTACCCGGCCGCGCAGTTGTGCGTGAGCGCCCTCGCGGTCGACGCGGACAGCGCGCTGCGCCGCACCTTGCCGAGGTCGGCCGCATCGAGGTGCAGGCCCTGGCGGGTCAGTGTCGAGACCATGCCTGCTCCCTCCAATGCGTTCGTGGACCCGGTGACAGTGGGCGATTGCCTCTCCTGGCAGGACGGGCGCTATCACGCGTCACTGCCTGCTCAGTGATCGTCACCGACAACTCACTGAGCGCTCACTCGTCGTCGAACAAGATCGCCAGATCGATCGGCACCCCACGCACCCGGTCTCCGCCGATACGGGTCTCCACATCCCCGGTCCGCAGCCCGTCCCGGAGCCGCGGCTCCCAGATCCCCTCGGCGACCAGTCCCTCGTGCCAGACCGCCTGCCAGCTCGTCCGAGCAGTCTGCCCGGTCGGGATCAGATGCCTCGCCTGCTGTCGGGCGACCTGGAACGCATCCCGGTTGAACACGATCACGTCCCGGCCCTTGCCCCGCGCGTTCGCGACGTACCGGCCGAGCAGCTCCCCGCGCGGATCCCGGCCCGCCGGCCATCCGAGCCGCAAGTTCAGGCTCGGCTCGTTCGTCGGCGCCGACCCCACATCCTTCGGGACCACCGACTCGACGTACCCCTTCTGGCTCTCCAGCAGATACCGCAGCGCATCGACGAGGGCGTGCCCGGCGGTGCGCCGCTGCTGGGTGCGGGAAAGGTCCACGGTCAGCTCCGCGAGATCCTCCCGCATCGCCTCAATCCGGGCGAGGAACGGCTCATCCATGTCGAGTCCGATCGCGTACTGCTCGAGCAGCGCGACGCTGAGGAGGTACTCGGACATGATCTGCGAATGCCGGGTGGCGTTGACCTTGCTGCCGAGCGCCGCCTCCACGTGCCTCCTCGCATCCCGCGCCGAGTCATCCCGCTCCAGGATGAACGTGTCCCGCACCGCCGGGTACCCGGCACGCGCGGACCAGGACCCCATCCAGCGCAGCATCTGCGCCGACAGACGCGCCTGATCCCCCTCGGCCAGCATCCCGTTCAAGGTCGCGAGGGGGTCGACCGTGGTCGAGTTGATGAACCCTCCCCCTCCGTCGGAATACAGCGTCAGCATCCGGTCCCTCACCGAGTCGATCTGCAGCTCGTTCTCCGCTGTGACGACCACGAACGCGCGCGGCGGGTTCTGCACGCGGGTCTTCATGTCCGCGGTCATGCGGCCCTTCCCGGTGCCGTTGAACGCGGAACGGACCATCGCCTCGAGGTCGCTGGTCTGCTTCTCCCACTGCCGCTGATCCGAGTTCGGGGCGAAGTCATCGATCACCCACATCATCGACTTCGACACCGAGTTCTCCATCCACGCCCGCGTGTCCATCGCACTGCCGGGCAGGCGCTCCGCACTCCACGCCCCGCCGCGGGATGCCCAGAACCCTTGGATCATCGAGGCGAGCCAGGACTTCCCGGAGCGGCGCCCGCCGACGATGTACAAGACGCTGTGCGGGGTGATCGGCACGATCGGACGGACCCCTGCCAGCAGTGCCACCATCCCGAACCTGGGGTCGACGAACGTGTCCGGTGACGTGTACGCGTCCACGATGCGGCGCAGCAGGTCCCGCTGCTGGGCAGGGTCCATGGCCTGGTCGATGACGCCGAAGTCGTCGATGGTCGCGAACTCGTCGGCGGTCAGGCCGGCCTGGGCCCGCTCATCCCCCTCACCGGCGGGCCCGATCACCTGCCGTCCGGCGATGAACGAGGGGATCCCGTCCTTGGTGGGGACCCAGCCCTGGCAGCCCCAGAGCACGTCATCGGTGGTCTCGGAGGCGCGGTAGTCCTTGATGGCGCGGGTGAAGTTGATCCCGGAGCGGGGCGGCCACGACGGGAGGGCGGACACCTTGGTGGGGATGTCGGCGCCGTAGCGGGTCTCCCACTTCGCGGGATCTTCGTCGAGCATCGCCTTGGGTCCGCGGATCGTCGCAGAGTCCACGAGTCCGTCGGCGGTGCGCCACTGGACGGCGACGACGACTTGGCGTTCGGTGCGGGAGACGGCGCCGGGGATGATCCGTCCCCCGTCGAGCTCGTCCGCGGTCGGGAGGCGGAACTCTTCGAAGCTGACCAGGCGTCCTCCGAGGTCGTCGATCTTCTGCCAGGACTTCAGGTCGGGGCCGCCGGAGGGGTCTGGGCGGACGGTGCAGATCTCGATCGCGAACCCGTCCTGGGCGACGCGGGTCTGGCCCTTCTCGCCGGTATCGTCCACGGGCCGCTCGGGCAGGTCCGTGATCTGGAGGTCCAGGGCGTCGGCCCACCGGCCGGAGTAGGCGAGGAAGTCGTCGATCCCCCGTTTGGGGTCCACGGTCTCGTCGCCTCGCGGGGACAGGTCGATCAGGTGAGTGGTGGCGACGTTGCGCTTGGTCAGGAAGTCCATGAGGCCGTAGGCGGCGTCCCAGACGGCGGCGTTGCGGGCGATGTCGCCGTCGAAGCAGATGATCGCGTCCCGGTCCCGCATCGAGACGGTGTTCCATTCGTCGTTGCGGCGCCAGGACTGCACGCCGGGGATCGCGAGGACCAGGATCCGCTTCGCGGACGGGAGGCCCTCGAGCAGGCTGCGGAGCTTGGCGAGGGGGTCGGTGGCGCCGACGGCGGTGCGCAGGGTGTCGCTGGTGACGCCGGCGTCGCGGAGGATCGCGGTGAGGACCGAGTCGGCTTTGACGACGCCTTCGGTGAACAGGATCGGGATGGCAGGGTCGTTGAACCAGGCCGGGGGTGTGGCGGGGTGGGCATCGATCGCGGTGCCGGCACCGGCGAGGAACATGTATTTCGCCCAGGAGGATCCCTCCGGCGGGTCGTTCTCGGGGCGCAGTTGGAGGGTGCCGAGGATCGGTTCGCTGCGGGCGATGGAATCCATCTTGAAGTACGGGATCTCCATCCACGCGCCTTGTCGGGCGAGGCTGAGCAGGTGCCGGCCGGGGTTGCGTCGGCCGTCGAAGCCGAAGCGGCGCAGGGAGTCCTTCGCGTCGTCGGTCCCGGCGATGGTGCGGTAGCCGCGGGCTTGGGCGACGAGTGGCGCGATGATCGAGGATCGCAGTTTCGCGACGGACACGTCGCCGATGGAGCCGGGGTACTGCGTGGCGGGGAACGGCTGCTCTCGCAAGGTCGTGATCGCGGTGTCGATGTCGGCGACGGAGAGCCCGTCGTCGTCGTCGAACGCGGCGTCGTCGCTCGCGTCGGTGACGGCGGGTGTCTGCTCTGCGGGGTGGGCGTGGGCGTCCTGATCGGCGGGGTGCTGGGCCTGAGCGCGCGGATCCGGGGTGTTCATGCGCGCCGCAGTGGGCGGGGATCCGCTCTCGCGGGACGCTCACGGCCAGATCGGCCAGTGCCAACATGGGACTCCGGAGCGTTCGTGCAGGTCATCTACACAATCGGCGGCTTTCTCCACCCCCATGCCAACGCTCTCCACCCGCCAACACTGCAGGTCAGTTCGCGTTTACACCCCTATCCTACATAACTAACTATATACGTATAGAGAAAGAGAGATATATATGGGGTACATATATCAGCCCAGATTCCCTATACGTATATAGTTTCACCGCGCGATGTGGGATTTGGTGTCAATCGGGGTCTGACCTGCACGTATGTCGACCCATCGCCGTTGGCGCTCGGTTGGCGGCGTTGGCAATGCCACCTTGACCTGCGGTTTCGCGAAGGGCTCTGGTTACACAGTGCCAACGAGGGCGTGCCTGGGTACGCGGATCACGCCTGACGAGCCGCTCGAGGCCACTTCGGGAGCGGATCACATCGTCGCAGGTCACCCCATGTTCGCTCGGGAGCGCCAACATTCGGGGATCCAGCCGGATCGGACTGTTTGTACAGGTCGCGCCGGGTTTTAGGCTCCGTACGTCGAAGGCGGTGCCACCGGACTGCCACCGTGAAACGTGCAGGTCAGCCCGGGTTCGCCCACATATCCCACGTTTCGGGATATAACCTCTTAAGGGAAATGTCTGCCGATCGCCAAAAATGGCATGTCGAGCGACGTCCAGTCGTTCGCGCAGGTCACCCCGCGTTTGCGCGAGAGTGCCAACATTTCGCGACAGGCTGCAAACTCGCCCGTACGTGCAGGTCGGGCCGGGTTTCTCGGCACTGACCGCCGAAGCCTGTGCCACCGTAGTGCCACCGTGAAACGCACAGGTCAGTCCGCACTCGCCCACATATCCCACGTTCCCCGATATAACCTCTTAAGGGAAATGTCTGCCGATTCGGGCGCTGAGCGCTCCCCACTCGATGCTCCCGCCGGCCGCCACGGACCGAATCTCGCCCTCGACGCGGAGCCCCAGAGCAACCATCCGGGGGTCGCAGACGGGGTCCGGCTGGCACCATGAGCACGTGAACTCACCGTCCCTGGATCCCGCTCTCGTCCCCGAACTGCTCGTCGCCAACACCCCGTCGAGCCTCGCGTTCTGGTGCGGACTCTGCGGCTTCCAGATCGCGTACGAGCGCCCCGAGGAAGGGTTCGCGTACATCACCCGCGGCTCCGCGCACCTCATGCTCGAACAGCGCGGCGTCGGCCGGAACTGGATCACCGGTCCGCTGGAGCCACCGCTCGGGCGCGGTATCAACTTCCAGATCACCGTCGACGCGCTCGACCCGATCCTCTCCGCCCTGGACGACGCCGGCCACCCGCTCTTCATGGCGCCCGAGGAGAAGTGGTACCGGATCAGTGGCCGCGAAGAAGCCGGCGTGAGGCAGTTCCTCGTCACGGATCCCGACGGCTACCTGATCCGTTTCCAGACCTCACTCGGCCACCGACATGCCCTGGACAGCAGGGAGCCCACGTGACGGGCGACGTTCACGCGTTGTTGGGCCCGTCCCCAGTGCCTGTGGCGGGGAGGTAGTCCTCGTCGGTGAGTGCGGCGGTGAAGATGTCGGGGTCGATGATCTCGTGAGGGACGGGGCGTCCGTCTTCGACGGCGGAGGCGTAGGAGAGCCAGCCGTACATCATCGACAGCGGGAACGAGTCGTCGTTGCCGCAGTAGCTGCG
Organism: Brachybacterium atlanticum; assembly: GCF_025669985.1. Lineage (NCBI taxonomy): Bacteria > Bacillati > Actinomycetota > Actinomycetes > Micrococcales > Dermabacteraceae > Brachybacterium > Brachybacterium atlanticum. Next base: position 50,665 of record NZ_JAKJJW010000004.1, read on the forward strand.
CCGGCGCCATAGCGACCAGAGAACGATCGACTGGGCGATGTCGGCGGTGACTGCGTCGCGGCGCTGCTCGGTGCTGTCGCGGAGCTGCGTGAGGGCGAACTGTCCGTCTTCGCTGCTGGCGGCGCAGGCTGCCATGACGCGGGCGGCGCCGGGCGGCATCGGGTCGACGATCGCGACGAGTCCGAGGTCCAGGAGCAGCCGGTCGCGATCCCACTCGTTGTCGTCCTCGGGAACGTAGATGACATCGCTGCCGTCGCGGAACGTGCCGAACCCGGGGTGAGGTGCGCGCCAGGGGTCCGAGGGCGGCAGGGTGTCGAGGATCGTGGCGGTGACGCCGGTGGCCCACGCGATGGTGAAGACGGGGGTGCGGCGGGTCCATTCGCGGAAGCGGCGGTCGATGTCGACGCGGGTCGTCATGGGGACGAGGGGGTCGTGAGTGGTCGCGGCCCACTGGGCGAAGGTGCGTCGGCGCGAAGTGGCTTCCTCGCGTGTGATCTCCATGATTCCGCCCGTCGTCCGCTCGAACTGCATTCGTTCATCGTTCCACGTCTGCCTGGGGAAACGAAGCCGAACGCACTTGATTCACCGCACCTTGGCATATAACTAGCATGAGCAACTCACTTGCAGTCATCGGACTGCCCCATGTGCAAAGCGCGCTGGAGGGCTTCGGTTTCGACGTCGTCTCCGGCGACGGGTTCCCTGAGACGTCGCGGCGGATCCGGGATGCTGCGGCCGATGCGGCGCTGCCGGTCCTGGTCGAGGATCACCGGCAGATCGGGCTGGAGCAGCTGATCGCGCGGCTGCCGGATACGGCGCCGGTGGTGATCGTCCGCGGGCCCGAGCCGATCCTGGGCGAGACCCGGGCGTCGATCCCGCTCACGTCGAGCCTCGGTGAGTATCTGGGGGCGCTCGGATTCCGGGACCTCGACCCGGCGCTGCAGGGCATCTGGGTGGCCGCGGATGGGACGATCCCCGAGACACTGCCCGACACCTCCACGGTGACGCCGCCCGCCGCCGAGGAGGCAACCGTCGAGCCGGTCGTCGACTGGCTGACCGACGACGAGCCCCCCGGACTTGGCACGCCCGCCCCCGCGCCGGCCCCGGAACCGGTCGCGTCAACGTCGACGCTCTCGGACTGGCTCGAGGACTCCAGCACCGCCCCCGAGACGCCCGAAGTCCAGCCTGTCGCCGACGAGGCGGACGATGAGGAGGAGTTCGACGGGTTCCACTCCCCCACCCCCGTTCCCGTCACGGGCAGCCATCGCGCCGATCCGGCACCAGCCGAGAAAGCCCCGATCCTGCCGGGCAGACGTCGTATCGCCCTGCCGACCTTCGCCGCCGAGACGGTTTCGGCGCCGACCGCCGCTCCGGGTGCCCCGCTCGATCTCGTCGACGAGGAGCTCTTCACCGACCTCCCGGACGGTCCCCGGAGCCTGGAGCTCGAGGGCGATGTCGACGCGGACACGGCGCTGGATGACGTGACCCGGGCCAGTGCCACCCGTCGTGCCCGGCGCAGCACCGCCCCGGCCGAGGTGATCGTCTGCTTCTCCGGCAAGGGCGGGGAGGGCAAGTCGACCCTCGCCCTGGCCCTCGCACAGGCCGCCGCGGAGATCGGCGGGACATCGGTGTGCCTGATCGATGCGAACCGGGCACAGGGCGATCTGGGCCTGTACCTACGGATCCGGTCCACGGACCTGCCCTCGATCTACGACGCGATCATGATCGGCGACCCCGCCTCCGCGATCCTCTCCCCCGACCAGCTCAACGCTGCCCGGGACGGGAAGGGCGACCATCTCGCGTTCTCGTTCGTCCAAGCACCCCGGCCCGTCAAAGCCAGCACCGACGTGGGCCTGGAGATCGCGGCGGTCACGGCCGAGCACTACAACGAGGTCCTCCAGATCGCGCGGGAGCGGTTCGACCTCGTCGTCATCGATACCCAGATCACCGAGGGCGTCGACACGACGGGGGTGATCGACCGGCTGATCGCGCCGCTGCTGGCACGGGGCGGGTACGGGGTCGGGATCTGCGAGCTCACCACCCCCGGCGTCGAGAACCTCCTCGTCGCGATGGAATCCCTGCGTCAGCGGGGTGCGGACGGTGCACGCATGATGACGCTCGCGAACAAGGTGCGGCCCTCGATCACCGACTATGGGCGGCTGCCGCAGCTGCTGGGCCGGGACTCGTCGTGGAAGGGCGCGATCCACTTCGATGACCGGATCTACGACGACCTCGTCGCCCGGCGCATCCCCTACGCGGTCCCGACCCTGTACGGCCCCGTCGTGGACATCCTCCACTCGGTCACCGGGGATCCGGAGTTCGATCTCCGCGACCCGGCCACCGTCCGTTCGGGCATGCCGTGGTGGAAGCGTTGGGCGCGCCGATGACGCATGCGACCTCGGAGCAGCTGTGCACGCTGCTGGACCACATGATCTGGGCTCGCTCCGCCACCGAGCAGCCTCGCCCCCGTCACCGGGTGCGGTTGCATGCACTGCCGCCGACCATGTGGATCCGCCCCGTCCCAGGCGTCGGCGGGCACAAGCAGGCCCGCACCGGGACCCTGCCGGCGACGATCGCCTGGCACGACGGGCCCCTCCACGCCGCCGACCCCGCCTGCACGTCACCGGTCTCGACAGGCTGGACCGTGGAGGCGGCCGGCACGCACCTGGACGGCGTCATCGACCTGACCGAGGGACGGGCGTCGGAGCTGGGTCGGCCGTCGGAGGCGATGTGGCCCGCCCACCGGGCACCCGTCCTCTCCGCCTACGAAGCAACCCGGGCGCTCGAGGGGTTCGAGGAGGCGGGTGAGCTCGCGCGCTGGTCGATGCTGACGCACCTCGAGCAGTTCGCCCACGAGAACGTGCACCGGGTCGCGGCGTCCCTCTGCCGGGAGATCACGGGCATCGACGATCACGAGACGGCGGCGGCGCTCCTCGATGATCAGCAGCTCGACCAGGTCGTCACCCACGTCATCTACGGAACCTCGGGGCCGGACAGTCGGATCCTCCGCTCCCTGGACCGGTGCCTGGACCCGGCCACGACACGGAACGTCGACCCGATCCGCTACCTCACCACCCAGATCCGCCGAGACCTCGCCGATCAGGTGCGGGTCGCGATCGGTGACCCCCAGGTCGGGCCGCGGGTCCGCAGGGTCGCACGGTCCCTCGGCATCGGTGCCGGGCTCGAAGCGATCATCGCCCGGTACAACCAGCTCCATCCCTCGGACCGGGTGTCGACGACGCGCGCGATCCGGGCCCTGACCGTCGCTCCCTCGCTCGAATCGGCAGCCGTCCGCGCGGTCTGGGAGATCCGTGATGTCTGAGCCTTCGACAGACGAGATCGATATGAGCCTCCTGATCGCGGAGCGGCGCGTCGCGAACGCGGCACGCGGTGAGCTGTTGCAGCTGATCACCGACGGGACCGTGACGCCGTGGGAGGCGATCATCGCGGCCGCCGCGTCCGGGGAGAAGCATCTGATGCGTCTGCGCCTGGACCAGATCATCACCGCCGGCCCCGGCATCGGTGCCACTCGTGCCCGCAGGGTCATCGCCCAGGTGTTGGCGATTCTGGACGCGACGGAGTCTCGGACCGCCACCGGGCACGTCACCCTCGCGTTCATCCTCGATGAGCAGGCGCGAGGGCGTCGCCTGCTAGCGGTGCTGGATGCGTTCATCGCCTACGGCCTGATCCACGACGCCCAGGACCTGAGGGTCTGGCCGGGGTTCCCGTTCGCGCCCGCCCCACTGACTAGGGAGGATCTGCGATGACGGCGCTGCTGCTGGACTCTGCGGCGAGGTTCCGAGCCCGGGCTGCGCACCCTCGCCGCTGCGAATGCGATCGGGACACGCTGGAGACGCCGTGGAAGGCGGAGATGTGCCAGATCCTCCACGCCCGCACCCAGGAGGAGCGGCGGGCGCTGCTGGATGGGTTCCTGTTCACGCACGAGGTGGAGATCGGTCGCGTGTTGAAGCGGGCGCAGCACATCTCGCATCTTGATTACCGGGATAAGGACATCGTGTTCTCCTATTTCGGTGACGCACTGATGCGAATGCTGTCGACGCGGTGGCTGGCCAAGGACGGGCCCGGGACCAGTCCGGTGTTCAACTACTCCCGGAACCTGCCGGCGATCCTCGAGGCCGAGACGCGGTACTGGATCCGTGAGGATCGTCGCAAAGGACTCCTGAACGGGACCGCAGGAGTGCCGGGCGATAGTTCCCATGATCGTCGGGCGAAGCTCGTCAAGCGTTCCCGGGATCTGTTCGAGGCGGAGCATGGACGGCCGCCTGCGGAGGGGGAGCTCGTCGACTTCCACAACACGAGGATGCGCGCGACACGGAAGGACGCCGCACGTCAGTCCGTGCTGATCACCGTGAAGAGCCTCGGCAGTCTCCGCGCAGTCCCGCTCGAGGACCCGTCCCTGTACACGGATGATCGCATGGCCTGCAGGGATGTGCCCGATGCGGGGGCGCGGGAGCGAGATCAGAGGGTTCGTTCGGTGATCGCGGAATGCGTGCGCCGTGATGCCGAGCGGGGGCCTGTGCGGGCTCGCGCACGGACGCGGACGCCGGTGTTGATGGCGAGTGTGGCGCGGGCATTCTTCGCCCGCCACCGGGAGGGTGAATTCCCGACCCGCAAGGAGCTCGTGGAGGATCTGGGGGTGACCGAGCCCGCGAGTCGACGGGAGGTCGGATCGCACATGAACGAGATCCTGACGATCTCCCGCACCCTGTTCTCGGACTACCGAATCAACAACTGACAAGAAAAGCCTGACGCCGCGAATAGGAAGTGTGCATATACTGTCGCCGCCATTACAACGATCTTTGGAGGTACCATGGCCCGCAAGACCCAAGTTCTCCTCGTCGACGACATCGACGGCACCGACGCCACGAGCACCGTCACTTTCGGGCTCGACGGCGTCGCCTACGAGATCGACCTGAACGACGAGAACGCGGCCCAGCTGCGTTCCGACCTCGAGAAGTGGACCGCCCTCGCTCGCCGCACCGGCGGTCGCGCGAAGCGCGGTGCCGCCCCGTCGGGTGACGCGAAGAAGATCCGCGAGTGGGCCAGCGAGAACGGCTACGAGGTCTCCGAGCGCGGCCGGATCCCCGCGGAGATCCGCGAGGCGTACGCGAAGGCGAACTGACTCCGGTCTCGTCCACTGCGGCCCGGCATCCCACTCTTGGGGTGCCGGGCCGCAGTGCGTTCACAGGCCGATCTTGCCTGCCGTGGAGTCGTCGAGGGCACTGGCGGGACGCACGTACCGGGCCAGCGAGTCGAGGCGTCGGTGCCTGGTAGTGCGGGAGATGGTCATCGGGTCGACGCCTTGTTCCGCGGCGGAGGTCGCGTGCCCTGCCCGAAGGGAGTGTCCGGACACCCAGGAGCGCGTGGCCCCGACGGCATGGGTGTCATTGTCTCCGCTGATGTCGGCAGCGGATGCTCGGGCTTGGATGATCCGTGCGATGGAGCGGTCCGAAAGTGCGGTGTCGGCGATGCGGGCGTGGTGGTGGATTCGGGAGAACATTGGGCGCCCGTCTCCGAGTCGCCGGCCGCTGGCGTCGAGCCACGCCTGGAGGGCGTGGACGGGGCAGGTCTCGGGATGGGTTCCGAGTGGGATGCCGATGAGGTCGCCGTGTCCGGTCTGGTCGGTCTTCGAGCGGCGGATTCGGAGCAACAGGCCGCCGTCGTGGCGAGTGATGTCGTTCGTGGCGAGTGCTGCGAGCTCGCTTCGGCGAAGGGCCGCGGCGAGTCCGAGCAGCAGGATCGCGCGGTCGCGCAGACCGGTGGCGGTGTCGAGGTCGTGCATGACGTCGATGATCTGCCGCATCAGGGTGGTCGTCACTGGTGTTGCTCGGCGGGATGGCGCAGTGCCGAGGGTTCTGCTGACGGAGCGGAGTGCTTGGCGGATGCCGTGGTGGGCGGTGGGGTCCTCGAGCCCTTGGTCGAGGTGGGTGGCGGAGATAGCGGCGACGTCCCGGACGATCGTCGCGTGAGCGACGTGCTCTGCTCTGTACGCGATGTATGCCGCGACAACCTCGGGTCCGGTCGGAACGGCTGAGTAGCCCCGCCCTTGGCACCAGGTGGTAAAGGTGCGCATGGCGGAGGCGTAGGAGCGTCGGGTCTCGGCGGACCGGCTGCCGGCGAGGAGGGCGCCGACGCTGCGGGCGTCCTCGAGCCGGACCGGTGTCGGCAGGGATGGGCGTGGCTGGATGGCTCGGCTCATGCTTTCCCCTTCGTCCGGTCCGGAGCTCGAGGAGCCTCACGGAGTTCAGTGGCGGTGTTCAGACGGCGCTCTTGTGTTCCTGGCGGGCGACCCAGTTGTTGACACTGGAGACGCGGTAGCGGACGCGGCCGCCCACCTTGACGTAGTCGGGTCCCATGCTGAGGCTGCGCCAGTTCGCGAGGGTGCGGGCGGAGATGCCGAGGACGTCGGCGACGTCGTGGGGGATCATCAGTTCGTCGAGGGTGACGACATCGTGGACGGCGGGCTTGCGGGGCATCAGGACCTCCGGTGTGGCGGGGCCGTGGTTCGGCCCTTGTGCTCCGCGACAGTGGGCGGGGGTTCACGGAACGTGTCGCGAAGCCCCTCCGGAGGACCGACGTGTCACCGTGGCCACCGGACGCGCACTCCCCCGACCGGCTCGGTCCCCGGGGGTTCCCGGGGTAGCCTGAGGGTCCCGATTCGTTTCGTCTCGCTCCGCCCGGAACGGGCGTGGAGCACGTGGACGAGGAGCGATTTAAGAGCGACTTATTCGGTGTAGCACCGTGAAATCGGCGGTTCTGAGGAGAGGGAGCGTGAGTCGGTTTCAGCCCATCACTGCAGGTCAGAAGCACAGAATCGGGTTGCGACCTGCAGGGACAGAGGACCCCGTTCCGTAATCCGTCGGTCGCGGGTTCAAGCCCCGCCTGGGCTACTCCTCCCCCTCGGCGGGCATCTGCCGCAGCAGGTGCCTCAGCGCGTGCTCGAGCTCGGGGTGAGCAGGCTCGAAGCCGCTCCTGCGCAGCCGGGCGTCCGAGACGTCCTGGTCGGTGCGGATCAGCTCGTCGGCCCCGGCGCGGCCGAGCACGAGCGCCGGTCCGGCGGCGGGGACGGGCAGCAGAGCGGGGCGGTGCAGCACCCGCCCGAGGGTCCTGGCGAACTCGCCGGCGGTGACCGTTCCCGGCGCGACCGCGTTCAGCGGCCCGTCCGCCGTGCTCGAGAGGATCACGTGGGCGTAGGCCCGGACCATGTCGTCCAGCGAGATCCAGGAGACGGCCGCGTCCCGCGCGGTGAGCCGCCCGCCCACGCCTGCGAGGAACAGCGGCAGCTGCGGCAGCAGCGATCCGCCGCCGTCGCTGAGCACAAGGCCCGTGCGCAGCATCGCCACCCGCAGTCCTGCCTCGCGCGCCGGGGCCGTCGCGGCCTCCCAGTCACTCACCACCTCGGCGAGGAAGCCGTCCCCCGGGCCGGAGTCCTCGACCAGCTCCTCCCCCGGCCGGCGCGGCCCGTAGTACCCGATGGCGGAGGCCTGCACGAGGGTCGTCGGCCCGTCGGACATACCGGCTAGGGTGCGGGCGAGGAGCGCGGTCCCCGTGAGGCGGGAGGCGCGGATCTCCGCCCGTGCCGAGGCGGTCCACCGCGTCGCGATCGAGCGGCCGCCGAGGTTGACCACGACGTCCACGCCCTCGAGGTCCGCGGGGTCGAGCCGCCCTCCCTGCGGGTCCCAGGAGATCTCACCCGGCGCCGTCGCGGCGCGCCGCACCAGCGGCCTGACCGTGTGCCCGCCGGTGCGGAGCAGCGCCGTCAGCTGGCTGCCGATCAGCCCCGAGGACCCGGCGATCGCGACGGTGAGCGGGCGCCGCTCGGTTCGCGCCGCGTGGAAGGCGAGGTCCTCGCGCAGCTGGCGGGCGCGGAAGTCCAGCACCCCGCGCACCAGCTCCCCGACACGGGGCTCCCATCGCTCGAGGCGCCGCGGCAGCTCGACTTCGAGGCGGTCGTGCACCGCGGCGCCGGAGCGGCTCTGCTCGACCGCGTGCTCGTGCCGCCAGGTGCGCCAGGGGCCGCGCACCTGCTGGTCGGCGAAGTCGAAGGGCGCCGACGCATCGGCGTGGCGCAGCAGCCAGCGGGGGCGCAGCGGCTGCGGGAGCAGCATCGGGCCGAGGCGCACGCTGACGAGACGGCCCTGATCGGTGCCGCCCTCGGCGGCGTCCTCGGCCGTGGCGAGCCCCGGCGGGGTGAGCCGTGTGAGTGCTCCGGGCCTCTCCAGCCAGGCGTTCACCTCGTTCCGGGGATGCTCGAGGTGGTAGCGGGTCTCGATCCTCACGGCGACTCCTCGATTCCGGAGCGGGCGGTGGGCCACCCGATCACATCGGCTCCCCTCACGCTACATCGCCGAGCTATGGATGCGTGGAGCAATGCCGCGGCACGGTGCACGCTCGGCGGGACGCCATGCTGGGCAGCGCCCCCTGGGACGCCGCGGCCGCACCGTGCCCCGGGTGCAGGAGGAGGCGCTGTGACACGGCACGCCCGACAGGGTTGTCCGAGGCCTCGCCGTCACCGGCGGGGTCATCGTCTGTGCGGGGCTGGGGCCGCAGATGACCGCTCGACCGAGGGGAGCGGCGCGTCGGAGGTGCTCTCGGCATCGAGCACCGCCGCGATGCGGCGGAGGAAGGCGGCGACCTCACCGCGTACCTCCTCGGGCACCTGCGCCGCCGCCTCCCGCATGCGCGCGTGCAGACCGTCCAGGCGCTCCCGGACCTGCGTGTGCCCCTGGTCGGTCGCGACGACGACGCTCGAGCGGCGATCATCCGGGTTCGGGACCCGCTGCAGATGCCCCGAAGCGGTGAGACGGTCCAGCAGCTTCGAGCTGGAGGCGCCGGAGATTCTGAGCAGCCGCGCCAGGCCCAGAGGGGTCAGCGGCTCCTCGTGCCGCTCGTGCGCGATGGCATGGCGCAGCGCGGCCAGGTCGGTCATGTTCATGTCCATCCCGGCGCTCGTCCGACGGCGCATGTCGCCGTGTGCGGCCTGGTAGGTGCGCAGCGCCGCGAGCAGGTCGATCGCGGAGTCGTGCTCGGGGTACCAGTAGCCGTCGGGATGCTCGCCCCTCGCCACTTCCCCGGGCTTCTCCGTCCACTCGCCCGACGCGTCGGCGTCGGGCGCCTCATCCGCTGCGCCGGCCGCGACCGGATGCGCGGTCCCCTCCCGTCGCGACTTTTGGGCGCCGCCACCTTGGTCCATCCCAGGATCGTAGCGTCCTGCCGGCGTCGGAGGTCCGCGCGGTCCGGACACCCTGCCGAGAGCCCTCCCGCCTCCCCGCGGCGCGCAGGCCCGGCACGCGCTGGCGCTCCGCCGCCGATCTGCTGACCGCCGGCCCCGACGACGCGACGGACAGCGAGCACCGCGAGGCGACGCGCGAGCGCGGACCCCGGGCGAGACGAGCCGCCTCGAGCGGTGCCGTCAGTCCGACGGGGCCCGCAGCGACCGACGCTTGATCTGCACCTCGGTCAGACGCGCCATGATCTGCTGGTAGCGCTCCGCGTCGGAGGGATCGGTGCGCTGGAGACGCTGCTTGAGCACGGAGTACTCGCGCGTGATCGACAGCTCGCTCAGCCGGTCCAGGAGCGAGACGCCGAGCCGTCCCAGCGCCTCCTCGCTGCGGGCCGGCAGGTCGAGGTTCGCGATCTCCACGATGAGCGGCCGCACCGTCTCGCCGGCGATCTCGAGGACCTGCTCCAGATAGCGCGCGGCGGGCAGCTGCCCGCCCACGGCGTCCAGGAGCGTACCCGCGGCCAGCATCACGTCCCACACCCCCTGCAGAGCAGGGACGTGGAAGGAGTCGTCCGGCAGGGCGGCCACACGCTCCGCGTCCAGCAGGTGCGGGGCCTGCAGCATCACGGCCAGCGACTGGGTCTCGACCTGGCCCACCGGGTCGCGGGGGCTGACCACGTCGGCCAGGCGCGGGATCGGCAGGGCGCCGCCGTCGTCCTCGATCGCCGGGGCGCCGGGCCGCTCCCCCGCCCGCTCGGGCGGCACCTCGTGGGCGCGGTGCCCGCCGCCGCCCTCGGTGCGGGCGGCGTCGTGCACGGCGCGCAGCACGGTCCGCTCCTCCATGCCGAGCCAGCCGGCGAGCCGGCGCGCGTACTCGGGCCGCATCGCGCGGTCCCGGATCCTCGCCACGACCGGCGCGGCCATCCGCAGCGCGGTGACCTGGCCCTCGACGGTGTCGAGGTCGACCTGGGAGATGGCGGTGCGGATCGCGAACTCGAACAGCGGCCGACGGGTCTCGATCAGCTCCCGCACCGCCTCGTCGCCGCGCTGGATCCTGAGGTCGCAGGGGTCCAGGCCGTTCGGCTCGACGGCGACGTAGGTCTGGGCGACGAAGCGCTGGTCCTCCTCGAAGGCGCGCAGCGCGGCCTTCTGCCCGGCGGCGTCGCCGTCGAAGGTGAAGACGACCTCTCCGGCCAGACCCTTCCCGTCGGTGTTCAGCCGCAGCCCGGCCGACGGGTTCGAGTCACCCATCACGCGGCGGACGATCTTCACGTGCTCGGCGCCGAAGGCCGTGCCGCAGGCGGCGACGGCGGTGGTGACCCCGGCCAGGTGCGCGGCCATCACGTCGGTGTACCCCTCGACGACCACCACGCGGTGCTGGGAGGCGATCTCCTTCCGGGCGAGGTCGAGGCCGTAGAGCACGGAGGACTTGTGGTAGATCGCGGTCTCGGGGGTGTTGAGGTACTTGGGGCCCTGGTCGGACTCGAGCAGGCGCCGCGCCCCGAAGCCGATGGTCTTGCCGGTGATGTCGCGGATCGGCCACACGAGCCGCCCGCGGAAGCGGTCGTACACGCCGCGCTGGCCCTGGGAGACGAGGCCGCTGGCGGTGAGCTCCTCCTCGGTGAAGCCTCGTCCGCGCAGCACCGAGCTCAGCGAGTCCCAGCCCTCGGGCGCGAAGCCGACGCCGAAGTGCTCGGCGGCGGCCTGGTCGAAGCCGCGCTCGGTGAGGAAGCGCCGCCCGATCTCGCCGATCGGGGCGGAGAGCTGCTCGCGGTAGAACTCCTCCGCGATCGAGTGGGCGTCCAGGAGGCGGCGCCGGGTCCCGAAGTCGGGCCGCTCACCGCCCTTGCCGTCGCCCTCCTCGTAGTGCAGCTGGACGCCGTAGCGCCCGGCGAGCATCTCGACCGCCTCGACGAAGCTGAGGTGGTTGATCTTCTGGACGAAGGAGATCACGTCCCCGCCCTCGCCGCAGCCGAAGCAGTGCCAGTGGCCGAGCTGGGGGCGGATGTTGAACGAGGGCGTCTTCTCGTCGTGGAAGGGGCACAGCCCCTTCATCGAGCCGATCCCGGCGGTGCGCAGCGTGACGTGCTCGGAGACGACCTCGTCCAGGCGGGAGCGCTCGCGCACGAGGTCCACGTCGGCGCGGCGGATCAGTCCCTGTGCCACCCGCTCAGAGCTCCGATCCGAGGCCGGGCAGGGGCATGTCCGCGGCGGTGACGTGCGTGAGGGTGCGGTCGTAGAGCACCTCGTGCAGGCGCCTCGCCGTGACGTCGGTGTAGGAGGCGATCTGGTCGACGATCACGCGTCGCCGGGCGTCGTCGTCCTCGGCCTGCTGCCACAGCTCCGCGAACAGGGGGCTGAGGTGCTGGGTGCCGGTGTGCCAGAGCCGGGAGTAGAGGTCGCGGATGATCTCCTCCTGCGCCTCGTAGACGGGCTGCTGGGAGGCGGAGGACATCACGTACGCAGCGGCCAGGCCCTTCAGCACCGCGATCTCGACGTGGGTCTCCTCCGGCACGATCACGTCGCCGCTGTAGCGGGACAGGGGCGCGGGCCCGTGCTCGGCGCGGGTGGCGGTGATCGCGGAGCGGGTGAAGCGGCCGATGAGCTGGCTGGCCATGTCCTTCAGCGCCGCGGCCGAGCGCATCGACCCGTCGAAGGCGGACATCCAGGAGGGCTCGGCCTCGAGACGGGTCAGCGCCGCGTCCAGCGGGTCGAGACTCTCGTGGGGCATGTACCAGTCCCGGACGACGTACAGCGCGGCGGAGCGCTCCATCGGGTCGCGCAGGCGGCCGAGGTCGAGGGTGCGTCCGGTGATCGCGTCCTCGATGTCGTGGACGGAATAGGCGATGTCGTCGGCGAGGTCCATGACCTGCGCCTCGAAGCACTTCCGTCCCTCCACGGCGCCCTCGCGGGCCCAGGAGTAGACGTCGCGGTCGTCGGCGTAGGTGCCGAACTTCGGGGAGTCCGGATCCGGGCCCTCGCCGCGCGACCAGGGGTACTTGATCGCGGCGTCGACGCAGGCGCGGGTGAGGTTCAGCCCGTGGGGGCGCTCAGGTCCGATCACCTTGGGCTCGAGGCGGGTGAGCAGGCGCAGGGTCTGGGCGTTGCCCTCGAAGCCGCCGAAGTCCTTCGCGAGGTCGTCGAGGACCTTCTCGCCGTTGTGGCCGAAGGGCGGGTGGCCGAGGTCATGGGAGAGGCAGGCGGCGTCGACCACGTCGGGGTCGCAGCCGAGCTCGGCGCCGATGTCGCGCCCCACCTGCGCGACCTCGAGGGAGTGGGTGAGACGGGTGCGGACGAAGTCGTTCGCGCCCGCGCCGAGCACCTGGGTCTTCGCACCGAGGCGGCGCAGCGCGGAGGAGTGCAGCACCCGGGCCCGGTCCCGCTGGAAGGGAGTGCGGGCCTGGGACTTCGGCGGCTCGGGCACCCAGCGCTCGAGGTCGTGGGCGGTGTAGCCGACGGGCGGGACGGCCGCGGCGGGGCCGAGGGGGGCGGTGGTCGTCATGGCTCAACCGCCCGAGATGTCGAGCTCGGCCTCGTGGAGGCGGGCCCGGTGCTCGTCGGACAGCTCGCGGGTGTCCATCCAACCGGCGGGGACGTTGGCGTTGCGGGGGTGGCCGGTGCGGCCGCGCGGCCCCTCGACGTCGGCGCCCGGGTAGGGCGCGTCGAGATCGAGCTCGGAGAGCTTCTCGTCGAGGTCCGCGAGGGATTCCATGGTCGCGAGGCGGCGACGCATGTCACCGCCGACGGGATAGCCCTTGAAGTACCAGGCCACGTGCTTGCGCAGGTCCTTCACGCCCCGGTCCTCGCTCTCGTAGAACTCGGTGAGCAGCTCGGCGTGGCGGCGCAGGATCCGCGCGACGTCGCCGAGGCCGGGGCGGACCCGCTCGGCGCTGCCGGAGAACCCGGCGGCGAGGTCGGCGAAGAGCCAGGGCCGTCCCTGGCAGCCGCGGCCGACGACGACGCCGTCGGCGCCCGTCTCGTACATCATCCGCAGCGCGTCCTCCGCGGACCACACGTCGCCGTTGCCGAGCACCGGGATGTCGGTGACGGTCTGCTTGAGGTCCGCGATGGAGGTCCAGTCCGCGGTGCCGGAGTACTGCTCCTTCACGGTGCGGCCGTGGAGGGTGATCGCGGCCGCGCCGACCTCCTGCGCGATCAGGCCCGCGTCGCGATAGGTGAGGTGGTCGTCGTCCACGCCCTTGCGGGTCTTCAGCGTCACCGGCACGTCGCCGGCGGCCTCGACCGCGGCGCGCAGGATGCGGGTGAACAGCTCGTCCTTCCAGGGCAGCACGCCGCCGCCGCCGCGACGGGTCACCTTGGGGACGGGGCAGCCGAAGTTCAGGTCGACGTGGTCGGCACCGTCGCGCTCGAGGATCATCTCCACCGAGCGGGCGACGACCGTGGGGTCCACGCCGTACAGCTGGACGGAACGAGGCCGTTCCCGATCTGCCATGCGCAGCAGGCGCCAGGACTCGCGGTGGTCCTCGATCAGCGCGCGCGTGGTGACCATCTCGGTGGGGAACAGCCCGCCGTCGTCCTGGCTGTGCAGGGCGCCGAACTCGCGGCACAGCACGCGGAAGGCCATGTTGGTGACCCCGGCCATGGGCGCGAGCATCACCGGGGTGTCCACGGTGAGCCTCCCGATCGTGAGGGGTCGACGACGAGCCCCCGGGCCGGGACCGGGGGTGCTGGCCTGGGCGGGGGCTCCGTGCGGGGCATCGTGGAGAAGCGTCATCGTCCTGGGATTCTCCCACCACCGGGCCGTCCGTGGGAGGAGGAGGGGTGGTGATGTGCATCCAGCCGAGTTCTGGCTCCGCGTCGACCGCTGTGGAGGAACGGTCGCAGCGCGCGGTGCGGAGGACCCGTCGACGGCGCGTCGGGCGGAAGGCAGGAAGTCCCCACCGGCGTCGCGGTCGCTTGGGAGAATGAGCCATCGGCGCATCCCCTTCCTCTCCCTCGCGCCGTGAAGGCGTCGCTCGAAGGAGGCGTGAGATGACCGCATCAGCATCCGGCACCCGGGAGGCTCCCCGGATCGGCTTCGTCGGTCAGGTGGACCACGGCGCCCTGGAGGACGGCCGCGCGCTGTTCCTCGAGGCCGAGGAACTGGGCTACGACGTCGGCTATGTGCGCGTGCGGCATCTGCAGGACGCCCTGTCCTCCCCGCTGCTGTTCCTCTCCGCGCTCGGCCAGCACACCTCCCGCATCCAGCTGGGCACCGCGGTGATCCCGCTGCGCTTCGAGAAAGCGGGCCGCCTCGCCGAGGACCTCGCCACCGCAGATCTGCTCACCGGTGGTCGCCTGCGCCCCGGGCTCGGCTCCGGCTACTCCGCGCACGACGCGATCTACACCCGCGCATTCGGGGCCCTGCACGGTGACCGCACCGACCACGTCGACCGGGTGCTGCACAATCTGCTGGAGCTCGTGGACGGGGAGATCGTCGCCGGCGCCGACCAGCACATCGAGGGCGTCGATCCCGGCACGCCGCTGCGGATCCAGCCCCAGGCCCCGGGTCTGCGCGAGCGTCTCGCCTACGGCGCGGCGAGCCCGCAGCGCGCGGCGATGGCGGGCCACGCCGGTCTCGGCCTGCAGCTGGCGACCATGGCCCCGGACGACGGCTCCGGCCGGTCCTTCGAGCTGCTCCAGCTCGAGGCGCTGGAGGCCTACCGGGAGGCGTCCCGCGAGTCCGGGCACGGCGAGGGGCACGTGATGGTCTCCCGCCAGATGATCCCGGTGGAGTCCGAGGCGGACCTGGAGCGCTACGTCACCCTCATCCCGCGCGAGAGGACCGCCGGGCCCGGCGTCAGCGACGAGCACCAGTCCCAGGAAATCGGCGGGAACGCCGCGGTGTTCTCCCGCATCGTCATCGACGATCCCGGCGTGGTCGCGCAGGCCTTGGTCGCCGACGCGGTCGTCCAGGCGGCCGACGAGATCTCGCTCGTGCTCCCCTTCGGGGCGCCCGCCCCGGACCAGCGCGCGATGCTCGGCACCTTCGCCCGGCACGTCGTCCCGCACCTGCTCACCGCGATCGTCTGAGGGGCGCGGGGAGTCTGCGCCGAGCACGTCGCAGGAGGATCCTGCGACGAGGACAGGATCTGTCCTCGGCCTCCGATACCCCTTCGCCAAGGACGCTCCAGTTCTCCCCCCCCCCCGTTCACCGTCTCCCCCGGCGCGATCGCGCAGATCGACGCGCTCGGCGGTGCCGTGCTCGTGGACGTCGAGCCCGGGGGCTGCTGCGGCAGCACCTGGGTCTTCCGACGCCTCGCGGAGGACGAATCGCCGCCGGAGGGCTCCGCACGTTTCGGCTGCGAGGGGGCCTGGCTGTGGACGACGGCAGGGGCCCTCACCCTCCTGCCCGGCGCGACTCTCGACCACGGTGTCCGCCTGCGGCCCCCTCGCTTCACCGTCAGCCGTGCTCCGGCGGTGGTAGAGGTGGATCGGGGCGTCGGCCGACTCGTTCTCCAGGTGCAGGATCTGGGCGATGACGGTGTTCGCGACGCCGTCGTCGATCCGGGTGCCGACATAGACGATCCGGTCGCTGAGCAGGCGAGAGAACACGTCGGCGCTGCGCTCGGCGCCGGTGTGGGGGCGCACGATGACGGAGCGGATGGTGCAGCTGCTCATCGTGCGCCCCCGATCCCCGCGGCGCGGCCGCGGGTTCCGGACTCGGCGAGCAGCTCCGGGAGCCCGCGCAGCCCCACATGGGGGCGGTCGAAGAAGGGCTCGATCGCGGGGTCCAGGGTGGGCAGTCCGACCTGTCCCTGCAGCGCGGCGACCTGCTCGACCAGCGTGGCGAGGGCGCCCTGCCGGGTGCACCAGTCCTGTGCCCGCAGCACCGCGAGCACGGAGCGGCGCAGAGCGTCACCGTCCGGCAGCGCGGCCGCCGAGCGGGCGAGCCACTTCCCGTAGGGCGCCCAGCGCCGATGCAGCAGGTGGGCGAGATGGAGCAGGGTGCGCACGTGACGCGCGGCGATCACGGCGGAGCCGTCCTCGTCACCGCGCAGCCCGGCCCGGCCCACGTCGGCGAGCTCCTGGCCGATGCGGGTCCAGTCCGCGCCGATCGCGCACCTGCGCACGTCCTCCGGGTACGTGCGCAGCCGCTCCCGGATCGCGGTGATCGCCCCGGTGCCGTCGTGGAGCACGGGACCGGCGGTCACCTCGAGCGCCGCCTGCCCCGTGAGCTGCAGCCAGTCCACCAGGTCGAGCGGCGCGGCGCCGACGAGCCGCTGCGGGACGATCCCCACCCGCGAGGCGGCGAAGTCCGCGGCCGAGGCGACCTCGGCGCGCTGGCGGACCACCGGCTCCCAGGTCGTCGCGAAACGCACGGGATGGCCGCGCCACTGCGTAGGCAGCTCCCGCTCGAGGAGAGCGTCGACCTCCTGCGCGGCGCCGCCCTCGACGAGCAGCGTGAGCCGGAGGCCCCAGTCGTGGTCGCGCGACTGCGAGTCGCCGAACCCGAGCACGTCCGATCCCGAGCCCAGCCGCGCCGCGGCGTACGGGAGACCAGGCAGCCGGCGCTCCAGCAGCGGCGCCACCACCTCCCGGTGGTAGGCGGCGGACAGCTCGAGGCCGGAGGTCCTGCTCATGCGGAGCACTCTGCCATCCCCGCGGCGCGGCGTGTCACGGACGGGCGCGTGACGGCACGACATGGCGATATAGCCATCTCATGTCGCCACGCGCCCGTCGGCGACGCTCGGCGGCCTCGGACCCGCGCGGTCCCGGACACCCGTCAGCTCGCCGGAACGAGAACGGGGCCGACGGGGAGATCCCCGTCGGCCCCGTCGGCCGTGCTGCGCGAGTCAGGCGCCGATGAGGCGCGCGGCGAGGTAGGACTCGACCTGGTCCAGCGCCACGCGCTCCTGGGTCATGGTGTCGCGCTCGCGGATCGTGACGGCCTGGTCCTCGGCGGTCTCGAAGTCCACGGTGAGGCAGAACGGGGTGCCGATCTCGTCCTGGCGGCGGTAACGACGGCCGATCGCCTGGGTCACGTCCATCTCGACGTTCCAGTGCCTGCGCAGCGACTCGGCGAGCTTCTCGGCGCGCGGCACGAGGTCCTCGCTCTTGGACAGCGGCAGCACCGCGGCCTTGACCGGGGCGAGGCGCGGGTCCAGGCCCAGCACGGTGCGCTTGTCGACCCCGCCCTTGGCGTTGGGGGCCTCGTCCTCGCGATAGGCGTCCACGAGGAAGGCCATCATCGAGCGGGTCAGGCCGAAGCTCGGCTCGATGACGTAGGGCGTGTAGCGCTCGTTCGCGGCCTGGTCGAAGTACTGCATCTTCGTGCCGGAGGCCTCGGTGTGGCTGCTGAGGTCGAAGTCGGTGCGGTTGGCGACGCCCATCAGCTCGCCCCACTCGCTGCCCTGGAAGCCGAAGCGGTACTCGAAGTCGATGGTGCCGGCCGAGTAGTGGGCGCGCTCGTCCTCCGGCACGTCGAAGCGGCGGAGGTTCTCCTCCTTGATGCCGAGGTCCACGAACCAGTTCCAGCACTCCTCGACCCAGGCCCTGAAGTGCTCGTCGGCCTCCGCGGGCGGGGTGAAGTACTCGATCTCCATCTGCTCGAACTCGCGGGTGCGGAAGATGAAGTTGCCGGGGGTGATCTCGTTGCGGAACGCCTTGCCGATCTGGCCGATGCCGAAGGGCGGCTTCTGCCGGGTGGCGGTGACGACGTTGAGGAAGTTGACGAAGATGCCCTGGGCGGTCTCGGGGCGCAGGAAGTGCAGGCCCGCCTCGGAGGAGACGGGGCCGAGGTAGGTCTTCACCAGGCCGGAGAACTGCTGCGGTTCGGTGAACTCGCCGCGCGTGCCGCAGTTGGGGCAGGCGATCTCCGCCATGCCGCCCTCGGGGGCGCGGCCCTTCTTGGCCTCGAAGGCCTCGATCAGGTGGTCCTCGCGGAAGCGGTTGTGGCAGCTGCGGCACTCCACCAGCGGGTCGACGAAGGTCGCGACGTGACCGGAGGCCTCCCACACCCGCTTGGGGAGGATGATCGAGGAGTCCAGGCCCACCATGTCCCCGCGGGACTGGACGAAGGTGCGCCACCACTGGCGCTTGATGTTCTCCTTGAGCTCGACGCCCAGGGGGCCGTAGTCCCAGGCGGAGCGGGAGCCTCCGTAGATCTCACCGGCCTGGAACACGAAGCCGCGCTTCTTGGCGAGAGCGATGACGTTGTCCAGCGTGCTGGCGGGGGCCTTGGCCACGGGGAGACTCCTGGTGACGGTGCGATCAGAACGCGCCCAGCATAGTCATCGGCCCAGGACGCCGCTCGCGTGTGAGCGTCCCCACGCGCACCGGCTCCGCACGGCCTCCCGACTTGCACGCCGACTCCCCCATTGGTGAGAATGATTGTCATGTCGCATGCCTCTCCCCTTCGCCGCCGCACCCTCCTGTCCGCTCTCGGCCTCGGCGCCGGTGCGGCGCTCCTGGCCGCCTGCGGGGAGGGCACGGCCGCCGACGGGGACGGGCTGTCGGTCGTCACCTCGGCCTACGCGCTGAGCTTCCTGGTCACGCGGATCGGCGGCGAGCGCGTCGCCCTCACGGACCTCACCACGGCGGGGGCCGACGCCCACGGCCTCGAGCTGTCCGTGAAGCAGACCATGCTCGTCGAGGAGGCCGACCTCGTGCTGCAGATCCCCGGCTTCCAGACCGCGCTCGACGACGCCATCGCCTCCCAGGAGGGCGACAACGTGCTCGACGTCTCCTCCGTGATCGCGCTCCTGCCGGCCGATGCCGGCAGCGCGGAGGAGGGGCACGCTGGGGAGAGCGAGGAGGAGCACGCCGAGCACGCCGAGGAGGGCGACTCCCACGAGGGCCACGACCACGGCCCGAGCGACCCCCACTTCTGGCACGACCCGCTGCGGATGGCGGATCTGGGCGACGCGATCGCCGCGCGCCTGGGCGAGCTCTCCCCCGAGCACGCCGAGGAGTTCACCTCCGCCGCGGCCACGGTGCGCGAGGAGCTCGAGCAGCTCGACGCCGAGCTGACCTCCGCCTTCGAGGAGGTGGCCGACGAGCGACGCACCTTCATCACCAGCCACGCCGCCTACACCTATCTCGCCGACCGCTACGACCTGCACCAGGTGGGGATCTCCGGGATCGACCCGGAGACCGAGCCGTCCCCGCAGCGGCTGCTCGCCCTCGAGACCGTGGTCCGCGACGAGGAGGTCACCACGATCTTCTTCGAGGCGACCGCCTCGCCGAAGGTCGCCCAGACCCTCGCCGACAATCTCGGCATCGACAGCGCCGAGCTGGACAACCTCGAGACCCAGCAGTCCCCGGAGGCGGACTACCCTGCCGTCATGAGAAGCAACTGCACCGCCCTCGCGGAGAGCTGGGCGTGAGCGCCGGGGACGGAGCCGGGGACGGACCGGTCGTCGAGATCGTCGGCGCGAGCGTCTCCCGCGCCGGCCAGCGGGTCCTGCACGACATCGACCTGAGCATCGAGCGCGGCGAGCTCGTCGCGCTGCTCGGTACGAACGGCTCGGGCAAGTCGACCCTGCTGCGCGCCGCGGTCGGGGTGCTGCCGCTCGAGAGCGGCACGGCGCACCTGCTGGGCCGCCCGGTCTCCCAGGGCCGCGCCCACGACGGCCTCGGCTACGTCCCCCAGGAATCGGCCGAGACCGGCTCGATCCCGGCGATCGCGCGGGAGACCGTCGCCAGCGGCCTGCTCACCGCCCGCCGCTGGTGGCCCAGCGCCCGTGACCCCCGGGTCGATGCCGCACTCGAGGCGGTCGGGATGGCGGACTTCGCCGACCGGCCGATCACCCGCATGTCCGGCGGGCAGCGACGGCGCGTGATGATCGCCCGGGCCCTGGTGCGCGATCCCGAGCTGCTCGTGCTCGACGAGCCCTTCTCCGGGGTGGACGTCCCCACCCAGCAGCTGATCGCCGACCTCTTCCGCGAGCTCTCCGCCCGCGGCACCACCCTGCTCGTGGTCCTGCACGAGACCGGTCCGCTGACCGATGACATCAGCCGCGCCGTGGTCCTGGACCACGGCCGCATGGTCCACGACGGCCCCGTGAGCGAGCGCCCGCACCTGGACCCCGGACACGGACACCCCGAGGACGCCGCTCCGCTCGACGAATGCCTGGGACAGGAGATCCACCCCGCATGATCTCGATGCTGGACATCCTCACCTCCGATCTGCTGCGCTACCCGCTGATCATCGCGGTGCTCATCGGGCTCACCGCCCCGGTGGTCGGCACCTATCTGGTGCAGAAGCGGCTCTCCCTGCTCGGCGACGGCCTCGGGCACGTCGCGCTGACGGGCGTGGCCGTCGGCTGGCTCGTCGGCGCCTGGCTCTCCGCCACCCCGGCGGACCTGCTCGCGATCCCGGGGGCACTGGCCGCCTCCGTGATCGGCGCGGTGCTGATCGAGTACGTGCGCGAGATCAGCCACACCAGCCGCGACGTGGCGCTGGCGATCCTGTTCTACGGCGGCATCGCCGGCGGTGTGGTCATCATCCAGCTCGCCGGCGGCACCTCGCAGAACCTGATGGGCTATCTCTTCGGCTCCCTCTCGACCGTGACCCGACTGGACACCGTGATCGCGCTCGTGCTCGCCGTGGTCGTGCTCGCGATCGGGGTGGGGCTCTCCGGCCTGCTCGCGGCCGTCACCGCCGATGACGAGTTCGCCCGCGCCGCGGGGCTGCCGGTGCGGACCGTCAACGTCCTCATCGCAGTGATGGCGGCGCTGACGGTGACGCTGTCGATGCGGATCGTGGGCGCACTGATGGTCTCGGCGCTGATGATCGTGCCGGTGGCCGCCGCGCAGCATCTGGTGGTCGGCTTCGCCCGCACGATGCGCACTGCCATGGTCATCGCGGTGCTGTGCGCCGTCGGCGGCCTGGTGATCACGGTCTACGTCGACCTCCCGCCGGGCGGCGTGATCGTGCTGCTGACGATCGCGGTGTACGTGGCCGCGCTCGTCGTCCGCTCGCTGCTCGCGGCGCGACGCAGCCGGCTTGCGGTCGGCCCCGGGTCCGCGGCCGCGGACGCCGCCCCGGCGGCGGCGCGTGGTCCCTCCCACCGGTGATGGTGGTCCCTCCCACCAGAGATGGAGGTCCCGCACCAGGTGGGGGACAATGAGGGCATGCAGAGGAACACCCGCCAGCGCGCCGCGATCCTGGAGACGCTCTCCCGGCAGGTGGACTTCCGCAGCGCCCAGCAGATCCACGAGCAGATGCGCGCCGACGGCGAGACCGTCGGCCTCGCCACCGTGTACCGCAACCTGCAGGCGCTCTCCCGCGCCGGGCGTCTGGACGTGCTCGTGGCGGGGGACGGGGAGTCCCTCTACCGGCAGTGCGAGGACACCGGCCACCATCATCACCTGGTGTGCCGCGAGTGCGGCCGCACCGTGGAGTTCCTCGCCCCGAGACTCGAGGCGTCCATGACTGCGATCGCCCGCGAGCACGGCTTCACCGAGGTGGACCACACCCTCGAGGTCTTCGGGCTGTGCGAGGAGCACTCGAGCACCGCCGCGCCCTCGGAGGACGAGGACGATCCCGAGGAGCCGGAGGACGAGGTGGCCGCGCGATGACGGACTGGGTCCAGTCGCTGCCGCTGCTGCCGGCGATCGCGTTCCTGTACGTGGTGATCTGGGCGCGCGCCGGCGGCACCTATCTCGTCGGCCGCGGGGCGCGGAAGGCCGCGAACCGCGGCCGGGTGAAGAAGCTGCTGGAGTCGACGTCCGTGCAGCGCGCGACCGAGCTCGTCAACCGCTGGGGCGCCTGGGTCGTGGCGCTGAGCTTCCTGACCGTCGGCTTCCAGACCGCCGCGAACGCCGCCGCGGGCCTGACCGCCATGCCTGCCCGCCGCTACCTGCCCGCCCTTGCCGTCGGCGGCCTGGCCTGGGCGATCATCTACGCGACCGTCGGCCTGGTGGCCGTGGCGGGCTGGTTCGAGCTGTTCCTCGTCTCCCCCGCCGGCGCCGTCGCCGTGCTCGCCCTGCTGGTGCTGCTGATCGCTCTCGTGCTGCACCATCGACGCCGCACGGGCGCCCGGGCCGCCCTCGTCGCGACCCTCACCGAGAGCGAGGTCGCGACCGAGGCCCCGTCCGAGGTCGGCACCGACCGGCCGACCGCGACGGAGCCGGCCGCCGCTCCGGCTCGGCCCGCGCAGACCGCCGCGGCCGAGCGGGTCGCTCAGAGCCCTGCGGACTGAGCCTCCGGCGCATCGGGGGCGTCGACCGCTCCCCCGTAGCGCCGATCGCGCCGCGCATACTCCGTGATCGCCCGCCACAGCACGCGGCGGTCCACGTCGGGCCACAGCTCGGGGACGAACACGAGCTCGGCGTAGGCGGCCTGCCAGAGCAGGAAGTTGGAGGTGCGCTGCTCGCCGCTGGTGCGCAGGAACAGGTCCACCTCGGGCATGTCGGGGTCGACGAGATGGCGCCGGATCGTCTTCTCGCTGATCCCGGAGCCCTTGAGCCGCCCTGCCCGGGCCTCCTCGGCGATCTCGCGCACCGCGTCGACGATCTCGGCGCGACCACCGTAGTTCACGCACATGTACAGCGTCATGCGGGTGTTGTCGCGGGTACGCTCCTCGGCCTCGTTGAGCTCCCGGATCACCGAGCCCCAGAGGCGCTGCTCGCGGCCGATCCACACGATCCGCACGCCCCAGGAGTCCAGGGTGTCGCGCTGGCGGCGCAGCACGGAGCGGGAGAAGCCCATCAGGAAGCGCACCTCCTCCGGGGACCGCTTCCAGTTCTCGGTGGAGAAGGCGTAGGCGCTCAGGTGGGTCACGCCGATCTGGAGGGCGCCGGCGACGACGTCCAGCAGCGCCGCCTCGCCGGCCTCGTGCCCTGCCGTGCGGGGCAGGCCCTGGCGGTTCGCCCAGCGGCCGTTGCCGTCCATCACCACCGCGATGTGGCGAGGGATCGTGGGGGCCGGCAGCTGCGGGGGCAGTGCGCCGCTGGGGTGGGCGAACGGCTCCTGGTACCCGTGACGGGATGCACCGGGCATGCGGGGTCCTCCTGGATCGTGCGGGATCGTGCGGGCCGTGGACCCGCCCGGGATGGGGATCAGCGTTCGACGTAGTGCAGGGAGCGCACCGAGCGCTCGAGATGCCAGGTCACCGTGTCCGCGATGAGGCGACCCGCCTCCTGCTGCACGGTCTCCTCCGCATCGGTCACATTCTCCCAGTCCCCGGCGAGCAGGAAGATCATGTGCTCGATCGTGGACTGGCGCACCGCGATGGCGCCCGGCCGCCGGCACGCCGTGCAGACCAGGCCGCCCGCGCGCACGTCGAAGGCGTGGTGGGGGCCGTCGGCGCCGCAGGAGGCGCAGACGCGCAGCTCGGGCGCCCAGCCGGAGACGGCGAGGGTGCGCAGCAGGAAGGAGTCGAGCACGAGCGGCGGGGCGATGCGGCCCTCGGCCATGGCGCGCAGCGCGCCGACGAGCATGAGGAAGCCGCGCTGGTTGGGATCGACCATCTCGTCGGTGAGCCGGTCGGTGGTCTCGAGCATGGCGCTGGCGGCGGCGAAGCGGGAGTAGTCCGCGGTGATGCCGACGGCGAAGGCTTCGATCGTGACGACCTGGGTGACGGTGTGGAGGTTCCGCCCGGTGTGCAGCTGCACGTCGACCAGCGTGAACGGCTCCAGCCGCGCGCCGAAGCGACTGCCGGTGCGGCGCACGCCCTTGGCGACGGCGCGGACCTTGCCGTGCCGCCGCGTGAGCAGGGTGATGATGCGGTCGGCCTCGCCCAGCGGGTGGGTGCGCAGGACGATCGCATCGTCACGGTAGAGCTTGCTGGCCATGGTGCTCCGAGACTACGCCGCGGGCACGACGCATCGGCGGAGGCGACGGCCGAGGCGGACGGGACCTCGCTCACGCCGGGCCGTGCGGCGTCCTCGCCGGGCCGTGCGGCGCTCGCAACGCGCGGCGCTCGCAATGCGCGGCGCCGCGCTCTCGCCGGGCCCTGCGACGCACGCGACGGCTCGCACCGCGCTCCCGCCGGACGGCGTTTCGCCGCACCCGTCCCCGTCGGACTCCCCCACCGCGTGGTCCGCCTGCACGCCCCGGCGGTCCCGGCACGGCATGATGGGTCTCGTGCCGCACCTGCCGCGAGGGCGCGACACCGACCGCCGGACACCGACGACCAGGAGGACGCCCATGGGGATCTTCGGCATGCTGCGCCGCGACCACACCGCCAAGAGCACCGCCCGCGACGCGATGCGCGAGGCCCGCACCGAGAAGGCGGAGACGAGCCCGAACGGCGCCGTGCAGCGCATGATCGACACCGTCCGCGACATCGGCCTGGACGGGAAGCTCACCTATTCCTCCGCCGCCGACGTCGCGAGGAAGGCGCAGCGCGGCCGTGCCCGGAAGCGGCCGGAGAAGGCGGTGCGACGGATCGTCCGCAGGCACCGCCGGGGCGTCACCGCCGGCGGCTTCCTCACCGGGCTCGGGGGCGTGGTGACCCTGCCGGTCCTGCTGCCCACCAACGTGATGGAGTTCTACATCCAGGCCACCCGCATGGTCGGCGCGATCGCCGTCGTGCGCGGCTACGACCTGGACGACGAGGAGGTGCGCGTGCGGGTGCTCGCGACGCTGCTCGGCGAGGAGTCCGGGGACGTGCTGAGGAACATCGGCCTGAGCCCCGTCGCCGGCGCCGCCGCCCGCGGCGTGGCGGGGAGGCTCCCCGCGTCCCCGCACTCGGCCGTGGTCTCCGCGGTCGGCGGTCGGCTCATCCGGCGCTTCGGCCTGCGCTCGGCGCGCCTGTTCGGCAAGGCGATCCCGGGCCTCGGCGGCGTGCTCGGCGCGCTCTCGGACCGCAAGCAGCTGAACCGGATCGCGGAGGCCGCGAGGAAGGGCTTCCCGCAGGTCGGCTGAGCCGGGTCGTGGCCGCGCGCCGGCGGGGTCGCGGGCACGGCAGCCGGGCACTCGGTGCGCCCGCCCGTCAGCCGCCTCTCAGCCCTTGCGGCCGACGGCGAAGACGCGGCGGAAGGGCAGCACCACGCCATGCCCGTCGTCCGGATACGCGCGGCGCAGCCGGGCCATGAACTCCTCCTCGAAGCGCGGCCGGAGGTCCTCGGGCAGGGCCTGCAGGGTGGGGCGCGCGCCGGTGCCGGCGACCCAGTCGAAGACAGGGTCGGGGCCATGGAGGACATGGAGGTAGGTGGTCTCCCAGGCGTCCACCTCGAGGCCCGCCTGCTGCAGCGCCCGCAGATAGGTCGCGGCGTCGTGCGAGGCCGGCGAGGCGATGCCCTGCACGTGCGGGGCGTAGGGCTCCTCTGCGGCGAGCTCGCGACGGATCGTGTGGCTGGGCTCCTCGAAGTTGCCCGGCACCTGCATCGCCAGGCGGCCGCCCGACGCGAGCATCCCCGCCAGGCGCGGCAGCAGCTCCAGGTGCCCGTCGACCCATTGCAGCGCGGCGTTGGTGACCAGCACATCGACCTCGCCGGGCGTCTCCCAGGTGCGCAGGTCCGCGCGCACGGCGGTCAGGCCCGGGATCTCGGCGGCGCGGGCGATCATCTCGGAGCTCGAGTCGACGGCGAGCACCTCCGCCTCCGGCCAGCGCTCGGCGAGCAGTCGCGTCAGCGTGCCCGGGCCGGCGCCGAGGTCGACCACGCGCCGCGGCGACCCGGCACCGAGGCGGGCGGTGAGATCGAGGAAGGGCCGGACGCGCTCGTCGCCGTAGCGGAGATACTGCTCGGGGCTCCAGCTGTGGGCCATCGGGATCCTTCCCTCGACATATATCTTGACGTCAAGGTATCGGCTCAGAGGGTGACGTCCGCGAGATCTCGACTCTCGGCTGCACCAGGGTGACCCCGGACCCCGGCGCGACCCAGCCGTCGCCCAGTGCCGGCGAGTAGATGGTCTCGATCACCTCCATGCTCGCCCGGGCGGGCACCTCAGACTCGATCACGACTTCGTGGCCGGTGGGCGCTGCGGCCGAGGAGGCCATCCGAGCCTGCCGACGGCTGGGCCCGGAGGCCCACGAGCCATTCCGTCGGCAGCAGGGTGGCCGTCTGCTGAGCAGGAGCGAGGGACCGGGTCAGCAGCGTGCCGAGCAGGACGACGATGCCCGCCGCCGCGGCCGTGAGCACCATGGAGCAAGCGAAGGCGGGTGACGGAAGCCGTTCAGGCGGTCTCCGCCGAAAGGAGGAGCTGCGGGGCGTCGGGCCGACTCTCAGGCCCCGAGCCGGTCCAGTCCGGGGAGGTCGCCGAGCGCGTCGGCCGCCTCGAGCAGCGCGGCCCGGAAGGCGAGCAGGGAGGGATGCTCGCGCGCTCCTGCGCGCGCCGCGGTGTAGAGGCCGCGGTGGGGGTCGCCGGGCAGGCGCAGCACCCGGGTGCCGCCGAGGTGCTCGGAGGCGATCAGGCCGGGTACGAAAGCCGCGGCGTGGCCGGAGCGGACCAGGTGCACCTGCAGGAGAGGGTCGGGGGTGTCGAAGCGGACCCACGGCTCGATCCCCGCCGAGCGGAGGTAGGTGCGCTCCCATGCCCCTGTGCGGGTGTCCTCCGGGTCGAGCGCCCAGGGCATCTCGGCGAGGTCCTGCAGGCGTCGCGCCCGGGAGGCGGGGCCGTGGTCGGGCAGCACCAGCAGCAGCGGGTCCTGCAGCAGGTCCTCCCGGTCGGTGCCGCGCCGGACGACCTGTTGCCCGCCGGGATAGTCCTCGCCGAGGATCACCTCGAAGCGCTGCGCGAGCAGCCCCTCGTAGGCCTCTTCGACCTCGCGCTGGGCGATCTCGATCCGCAGGTCGGGATGACGCTGCTCCAGCACGCTCACCGCCACCGGCGCGAGCGCGATCAGCGGGGTCTGGAAGGAGGCGACGCGGAGCACTCCCCCGGCCTCGCCCTGGGCGCTGACGAGCTCGGCCTCGGCCGTCTCCATCAGCCCGAGCATCTCCTCGGCCCGGCGGGCCAGCCGTGCGCCCGCGTCCGTGAGGACGACGCGGCGTCCGGCCTGCTCGAACAGGGTGACCTTGGACTCCCTCTCCAGCTGGGAGAGCTGCTGGGAGACGGCCGACGGCGACATCGAATGCTCCCGCGCGATCGCCGACATCGTCTCCAGCCTGCGCAGTTCCCGCAGGAGGAACAGCCGGCGCAGGTTCAGCATGAACGTCCTTCCCGATCGGCCATGTCTGCTTCACGGTACACGTCGAGAACATTCGCTGGACCCGGCAGGGCAGCGGAGGCAGAGTGGAGCCGTGACCACCTCTTCCACCTCCTCGACCACGGCGACCGCAGGCGTCGGCGGCGGCGCCCACTCCGGCGGCGTGCCGATGACGCCGATCCTGTTCATCCTCGGCTCGTGCATCTCGCTCCAGTTCGGGGCGGCTCTGGCTACTCAGCTCTTCCCGGCGATCGGCTCCTGGGGCACGACCGCGCTGCGACTGGGCCTCGCCGCGGCCGTGCTGATCGTGATCGTGCGCCCGAAGGTGCACCGCTTCACGCGGCAGCAGTGGCTGGGGGTGGCCGCCTTCGGCGTGGCGGTCGGCGGTATGAACGGAGCCTTCTACGCCTCGATAGACAGGATCCCGCTGGGCACGGCGGTGGCGATCGAGTTCCTCGGACCGCTGGTGCTGTCCGCCCTGCTGTCCACGCGCCGCACCGATCTGCTGTGGGTTCTGCTCGCGCTGGGAGGCGTGAGCCTGTTCGGGTTCGAATCCCTCACCGGTGCGGCCTCCCTGGACGTGCTCGGCGTGGTCTTCGCACTGGTAGCGGCGGTTTTCTGGGCGCTCTACGTGCTCGCCAGCGCGCATGTGGGACGCATCGTGCCCGGGCAGGACGGCCTCGCCGTCGCCATGCTGATCGGCGCTCTGGCGGTGCTGCCGCTGGGCGCGCCCGGCGCCGTCGCCGGCATCGCCGAGCCGCGCCTGCTGCTGATCGCGCTGGGCACTGCGCTGCTCGCCTCCGTGCTGCCGTACACGCTCGAGCTCTCTGCGCTGCGCCGCCTGCCCCGTCACGTCTTCGGCATCATGCTGAGCCTCGAGCCGGTGGTCGCGCTGTTCGCGGGCGTCCTGCTGCTGAGCCAGGAGATCACTCCGCTCCGCGTCGCGGCGGCGGTGCTGGTGGTCGTCGCGAGCGCCGGTGTCACCCTCACCGCCCGCTCGCGCCCTGCCGGGGAGCCGCAGCCGATCGACGAGGCGCCGGGCTGGGAGCTGCCCACGCCCACCCATGCGACGCTGACCGGCGAGATGCCGATCCTCACCGAGGACGACCTGCGCGAGGACGGCGACGCATCGACGCGCTGAGCGGCGGCGCCGCGCTCAGCAGCGCCGTACCTCACTGACCGCTCTCGCAGCGGGCGGCACTGCGGCCAGATCCCCACGGCGCCGCGCCGCCGACCTCACTGGTTGATCGACGATCCGTACCACTCCCCCGGGATTGATCGACGGGAGGTACCACCGAAGTGGTACCTCCCGTCGATCTCGTCGGCCGCATCGGGGATCCATCGCCCCCGGTTGTGCCGGTCGGGTCCCGGATGCCGCGGTGCAGGGCGCATCCGCACCCTGCACCGGACCACTCAGGCCCGGGAGCGTGCGTTGCGGTTCAGTGCGGAGGTGATCGCCTCGAGGGAGGCGCGGGTGATCGAGCCGTCGATACCGACGCCCCAGAAGATGCGGTCGTCGATCTCGCACTCGATGTAGGAGGCGGCGAGGGAGTCGTCGCCCTCGGTCAGGGCGTGCTCGGCGTAGTCGAGGATGCGCACGTCGATCTTCCGCTCGGCCAGTGCCTTGACGAAGCCGTCCAGCGGGCCGTTGCCGAGGCCGGTGATCTCGTGCTCCTCGCCGTCGACGACGAGGCTGACGGTGATGCGGTCGGCGCCGTCGCCCGCGGACTCCTGGCGCACGTCGCGGAAGCTGTAGCGGCCCCAGCGACGCGAGTCGTCCTTCGTCGGCAGGTACTCGTCGGAGAACACGTCCCACAGCGCCTCGGGGCTGACCTCACCGCCGTCGGAGTCGGTCCTCTGCTGGACGATGCCGGAGAACTCGATCTGCAGGCGGCGCGGGAGGTCCAGCCCGTGCTCGGTGCGCAGCAGGTAGGCCATGCCGCCCTTGCCGGACTGCGAGTTCACGCGGATCACGGCCTCGTAGGAGCGGCCGAGATCCTTGGGGTCCACGGGCAGGTAGGGCACGCGCCAGACCATGTCGTCGACGGCCTTGCCGGCCTTCTCGGCGTCGGCCTCCATGCGCTCGAGGCCCTTCTTGATGGCGTCCTGGTGGGAGCCGGAGAAGGCGGTGAACACGAGGTCGCCGCCGTAGGGGCTGCGCTCGGGGACGGGCATCTGGTTGCAGTGCTCGACGGTGCGGCGCACCTCGTCGAGGTCGGAGAAGTCGATCTGCGGGTCGACGCCCTGGCTGAACAGGTTCAGCCCCAGCGTCACGAGGTCGACGTTGCCGGTGCGCTCGCCGTTGCCGAACAGGCAGCCCTCGATGCGATCGGCGCCGGCCAGGTAGCCGAGCTCGGCGGCGGCCACGCCGGTACCGCGGTCGTTGTGGGGGTGCAGGGACAGCACGATCGAGTCGCGGCGATCGAGGTGGCGGTGCATCCACTCGATCGAGTCGGCATAGACGTTCGGGGTCGCCATCTCGACGGTCGCCGGCAGGTTGATGATCATCTTGTCCTGCGGCGTGGGCTTGATGACGTCGATGACGGAGTTGCACACACGCAGGGCGTACTCGAGCTCGGTACCCGTGTAGGACTCCGGGGAGTACTGGTAGGTAACGGCCGTGTCCGGGATCGTCTCCTCGTACTTCTTGCACAGCAGCGCGCCCTGCACGGCGATGTCGAGCACGGCGTCCTCGTCGGCGCGGAAGACGACGGCGCGCTGCACGACCGAGGTGGAGTTGTAGAGGTGGACGACGGCGCGCTTGGCGCCCGAGATCGCCTGGTAGGTGCGCTCGATGAGGTGCTCGCGGGACTGGGTGAGGACCTGGATCGACACGTCCTCGGGGATGCGGTCCTCCTCGATGAGGGTGCGCACGAAGTCGTAGTCCGTCTTGGAGGCCGACGGGAAGCCGACCTCGATCTCCTTGTAGCCCATCTTCACCAGGAGCTCGAACATGCGCAGCTTACGCTCGGAGTTCATGGGATCGATGAGGGCCTGGTTGCCGTCGCGCAGGTCGACCGCGCACCAGCGGGGAGCGCGGGTGATGCGGCGGCTGGGCCAGGTGCGGTCGGGGAGCTCGACCCGGATCTGCTCATGAAAGGGCAGGTACTTGTGGGTCGGCATGCCCGAGGGCTGCTGGGGCGCGTCGCCCGTGGTGCCGACGACAGGGGTCGCGGGGTCGGCCTCGGCGGCGACGGTCGCAGTGTTCGCGGTGCTCGTGGAGTCAGTCATCTTCAGGTCCTTCTCGCTGGGTTTGCCGGTCGCCGGACAGCACGTCAGCCGCGACAGGTTCCCGGCGGTTCAGGACCCGTCGCGGCGTCTAAGCAGGAGCAGCGATCCACGCACGATGGCCACGTTAGCACCGTCACGCAGGCCGCTCGGGGCGGCTCACGATGCGAACATCCGGGACGTCGACACCCCATCGCCGAGGAACACCTCACTCTTCCGCCTCGACGAACGCCCCACTCGAGTCAGCGACCGCCGCGCGTGGGCCCCATGCGAACTCAGATCTCGCGATGACGTGCGTCGGGATCCTGAGGGCCTTCGGTCTCCGGAGAACGCTCGGGCACCCACGGATCCTCGTCCTCGTCGACAGGCACGTCACCGTTCACCAGTCGGGACTCGAGGGACTTCGAGTAGAGCGCGATCGGTTCGGAGGCGACCTCGATCGTCCCGTCGATGTCCTGCCATTCCCCGCCGTCCACGGAGAACTGGCCGGCGAAGGTCGTGGTCAGAGTGACGTCGTACCACCCCTCCCCCGAGTACTTCGCCGACACTTCCTCCGACGGGTACGGCTTGCCCGGCTTGCTCGTGGTGATCGTGTTCCCGTCGCCGAGGTCCCAGTGATACAAAGTCGGAATAGCGCGAACTGCCACCGGGGTGCCGAGCAGCTCCGTCTGAAGGGTCTGCGCCTCCGACTCTGCGTGGAGGACATTGACCATCCCGGCCGGCAGCCATCCCCGTTCCGGCCCGGCGCTGGCCACGGACGGCTTCACCGGCAGCTTCGCGAAATCGCTCTGCGTCACGATGATTACCACCGGTTCGGGTGCTGGCTCCCCAGCAGGTGTAGCGCCGGCGTTGCCACGAGGTGCCGAGTCCCGTGGCTGACGGCATCTGAAACCATTGCTTGAATCTGTTCCGGTCTTCGTGTCTCGCGTGATCGATTCGTACGTGACATCGCCCGGATTGCCTCGCGATCCCGACCCCGGTACAGCAAGGATCTCTCCCGAGTTGATGCTGTAGCTCGGCCCTGAATTGCACACGGTGCGGTCAGCGCGGCAAGCCCCTTCTACCGGACCCTCCCTACCGTCAGACAGGGTGCAGTTCCACCGAGGCTTCTCCTCAACTCGACGCATCAAGTCATAGAAACGCGGTGGGGGCTTAGGAGGAGCGCTGGCCTGAGTGCCCTTCCCGTGACGGCCATCTGGCTGCACCGGGCCCTCATCACCCCCAGCACCATCCGCACCCGTTGGAACGATATGCATTTCTTCCAGGCCCACCCCAACACCCGAATCATCCAACTTCCCCTTGGATTCCTGATCGGCATATGCAACATTCTGAAAAAGCATCGAAAGGGCGAGAGCAAGAAGCGCGACGATCGCCGTGCGCCCTACTCGCTTACCCCACTGTGGAACTATGAACATCAGGCCCCCACTCCCCCTTGAGCCCTCCAACCTTCCACCCCTGCGAAGTCCAGGCCATCCCCCCGATCAAAGAGTACTCTACTGGGTCATAATCCTCCGGCTCGCCCGTCTCCATATTTGGTCGCTCATGAGCAGGGATAGTGAATGAGTACGCGATTTCATACTCGAAGTTTTCGGATGCGTGCGGCGTCGTGGCGACATCCTCGACTTTGAATGCACTCCAATATCTGCCGAGGTCTTGGAGATTCGGCACGTCCTCTGTGAATCCGGGACAGCCCTCGCACGAATCTATCTCCATACCCTTGGTTAGGGTTTCGTCCCCAGTCTGATGTGCCCACATAGAGACCGCAACGTAATACCTGAAAGCTTGAGTCGCACCTTCCTCGGTGTTCTCATCCATCCCCGGATAGTCCGCAGGATCCGGCGCGGGCACCTCCGGCGCCGCGCTCGGCGAGGCCTCGTCGCCTCCCCCATCGCTCGCGGCGCCGTCATCGCCACCCCCATCGCTCGATCCGGAGATGTCGATGCTGGGCGGCGGCGTGGTCACCGGGCCGTCTCCGCCCTCACCGCATGCGGCGAGTCCGAGGAGGAGCGTGCAGGCTGCGGCGGCGCTGAGGAGGCGTCGGGGCATGGGTGGTGCCTTCCGAGGAGTGGGACGGATCACCCTTACCGTACTCAGCAGTCACCCAGGTCCGCCATCGAACCCCGGAAATGTGGACAACCTGCCGTCAGAACCCCAGGCGACCCAGCTGCTTCGGATCCCGCTGCCATTCCTTCGCGACCTTGACCCGCAGGTCCAGGTGCACCTTCCGGCCCAGCAGGGCGTTGATCTCGCTGCGCGCCCGGGAGCCGACCTCCTTCAGGCGCGAGCCGCCGCGGCCGATGATGATGCCCTTCTGGCTGTCGCGCTCCACGAACAGCGTCGCCCGCACCACGAGCCGTCCGGTGCCGGGCTCGACCGGAGTGAACGCATCGCCGTCGGGGTCGACCTCGACGACCTCCTCGACGACCACGGCGATCGAGTGCGGCAGCTCGTCGCGCACGCCCTCCAGCGCCGCCTCGCGGATCAGCTCGGAGATGCGGTCATCGCGGGTCTCCTCGGTGAGCTGGTCGTCGGGATAGAGCTGCGGGCCCTCCGGCAGCTGCCGGGTGACGACGTCCATCAGCACGTCGATCTGCTCGCCCTTCACGGCGGAGATCGGCACGATCTCGTCGAAGTCCATGAGCTGGTCGACGTTCATCAGGTGCTCGGCCAGTACGTCGCGCCCCACCAGGTCGATCTTGGTGACGATCGCGACCACACGGGGTCCCCGTCGGCCGGTGCGCATCTCGACGAGGTCCTCGGCGATGAACCGGTCGCCGGGGCCGATATTCTGGTCGGCGGGCAGGCAGAAGCCCACCACGTCGACCTCACCGAGGGTCTCGCGCACCAGGTCGTTCAGCCGCTCCCCGAGGAGCGTGCGGGGACGGTGCACTCCCGGGGTGTCCACGAGGATGATCTGGGAGTCCTCGCGGGTGACGATGCCGCGGATCGCGCGCCGCGTGGTCTGCGGCTTGGTCGAGGTGATCGCGACCTTCTCCCCCACCAGCGCATTGGTGAGGGTGGACTTGCCGACGTTGGGCCGGCCGACGAGTGCGACGAATCCTGCCCGGTGCACGCTGCCGCTCTCAGCTCCGGTGCCCTCGGCGTCGCCGGGCACCTGCTGCTCATCGCTCATGGGGATCCTCCTGGTCTCGGGGCTCGTCCTCGTCGTCGGCCGCCCTGCTCACCAGCACGGTGGAGAGCCGTTTGCGGCGTCCCGCGGTCCGCTCAGCCTCGAGGTCGAGGCCGTAGGCGGTGGCGGTGCTGCCGGGGATCGGCACCCGCCCGGTGATCTTGGCGAGCAGCCCGCCGACGGAGTCGATGTCGTCGTCGTCGATGTCGAGGCCGAACAGCTCCCCGACCTCGGACAGGCTCGCGCGGGCGGGCACCCGGTAGCGGCCTCCGCCGAGGTCCTCGATCTCGGGCTCGCGCCGATCGTGCTCGTCGGCGATCTCGCCGACGATCTCCTCGAGGACATCCTCGATGGTGACGATGCCGGCCACTCCCCCGTACTCGTCCACCAGCACCGTGATGTGCACATGGCTGGTCTGCATCTGGCGCAGCACCTCGTCGGCCGGGACGAACTCGGGCGCGAACCGGGCCGGGCGCATCACCTCGCTCACGGGCCGCTGCGGGCGCGGGTCCCAGGGCGAGTGGATCGCGCGCATCACGTCCTTGACGTAGAGCATGCCGCGCAGGTCGTCGACGTTCTCGCCGATCACGGGGATCCGGGAGAAGCCCGAGCGGACGAACAGCCGCATCGCCTTCTCGGCGCTGGAATCGGCGGTGATGGTGACCATGTCGGGGCGGGGCACCATCAGCTCTCGCACCATCGTGCCGCGCAGGTCGAAGACCCCCTGGATCATGTCGCGCTCTCCGTCGCGGACGTGCTCGTCCTCGAGGGCGCGGTCGACGTTGCGGCGAGCCTTCTCGGCACGCTCCTCGGGATCCTCCTGGCTGCCGGCGCGGGCGGCGAGGGACGCGCCGAGGTTCGCGAGCGCGCTCGCGGGCACCCACAGCACCCACCGCATCACGGCGACGAGGCCGCGGGAGGAGATGAGCACCGATTCGGCGCGCCGGCGGCCGATGGTGCGCGGGGAGATCGCGAGCATCAGCAGCGCCATCAGCCCGGCGATGAGCAGCGTGGCCAGCAGCGGCAGCGCCCAGCCCTCGCCGGGTCGCAGCTCGGCATGGGCGGAGAAGCAGATCGCGGCGATCGCCGTGACCATGACGGTCTCGCCGAGCACGCGGCCCAGGGAGACGGAGGCGAGGGTGCGGCCGGAATCCGCGTGCTGGTGGAGGACCCGCTCACGGACGGCGGCGGGCTGATCCGCGACCGCCTTCTCGAGCGTGCCGCGGCTGACGGCGAGCTGGGCGGCGTCGACCGCGGTGAGCACCGCCGAGACGACCCCGCCGACGAGCGCGAGCGGGACGAGCACGAGCAGCGCGAGGCTGAGCGCGCTCACGGACGCCCTCCTCGGGTCGACGCACGCGGGGCAAGAGCCGCACCGCACGGGTCCGACGGGGCGATCGGAGCGGCGCGGTGCCCGGGAGATTGATCAGGCTGGGACATCGCGGCTCAGGCGCTCGGCCGCGAGGCGAGGAAGGTGAGCAGGAGCTTGCGCTGGAGCTCGAACATCACCGTGCGCTCGTCCTCCTCCATGTGGTCGTAGCCCAGCAGGTGGAGGATCGAGTGGACGGTCAGCAGCAGCATCTCCTCGACGGCGCTGTGCCCGGACTCGGCGGCCTGCTTCGCGGCGACGCTCGGGCACAGCACCACATCGCCCAGCAGTCCCTCCGGGGCGGGGTGCTCGGGGGTGCCGGGGGTGAGCTCGTCCATCGGGAAGCTCATCACGTCGGTGGGGCCGGGGAGGTCCAGCCACTGCACGTGCAGCTTCTCCATCGCCTCCTCGTCCACGAAGATGATCGACATCTCGGTGGCGGGGTGGAGGTGCATCGCCTCGAAGACGAAGCGGCTCAGCTCCACGAACTCGCGCTCGTCGACGACGGCGGTGGTCTCGTTGCGGATCTCGATGGTCATCCTCAGTTCCCCTTGCTGCGGTGGCGGGAGTCGCGGGTGCCGCCGGGTCGGATCTCCCAGCGCCCGTACGCCTCGACGATGTCGCTGACCAGGCGGTGGCGCACCACGTCCCGGGAGGAGAGGCGGCAGAAGGAGATGTCGTCGATGCCGGAGAGCACGTTCTCGACCACGCGCAGGCCGCTCTGGTGCCCGCCGGGGAGGTCGACCTGGGTGACGTCGCCGGTGACGACCATGGTGGAGTTGAAGCCGAGGCGGGTGAGGAACATCTTCATCTGCTCGGGCGTGGTGTTCTGCGCCTCGTCGAGGATGATGAAGGCGTCGTTGAGGGTGCGGCCGCGCATGTACGCCAGGGGCGCGACCTCGATGGTGCCGGCGCCCATCAGACGCGGGATCGACTCGGGGTCGAGCATGTCGTGCAGCGCGTCGTAGAGCGGGCGCAGGTAGGGGTCGATCTTCTCGTTCAGCGAGCCGGGAAGGAAGCCGAGCCGCTCGCCCGCCTCGACCGCGGGACGGGTGAGGATGATGCGGTTGATCTGCTTGGAGAGCAGCTTCTGCACCGCCATCGCGACGGCGAGATAGGTCTTGCCGGTGCCGGCCGGGCCGATCCCGAAGGTGATCGTGGAGCTCTCGATCGCCTCGATGTAGCTCTTCTGCCCCATCGTCTTTGGACGGATGGTGCGGCCTCGGGAGGAGAGGATCGTGCGGGAGAGCACCTCCTCGAGCTTGCGGCCGCTCGCTCGGTCGTCGCCGAAGAGGTTCGCGGCGCGCTGCACGGCCTCGGCGGTGACGGGCTGGCCGGTGCCGGCCAGCTCGATGAGGGAGCGCATGATGTGCTCGCCGCGGCGCAGCGCGTCGTCGGTGCCGCGCAGGGTCACCTGGTGTCCGCGCACGTGCACGTCGGTGTCGGGGACGGCGTCCTCGAGGGCGGCCAGCGCCTGGTCGTTCTCCCCGAGCACCTGGAAGGGGCTGAGATGGTCGGGGATCGCCAGCTTCCGCTCGCGCACCTCGGGGGCGCGTCCGGGAGCCGGGCTGAGGGGGTCTGTCACAGTTCTCCTTCTGCGAGCGTCCCGCCCGCGAGGACGTGCGCGTGCACGTGGAAGACGGTCTGTCCGGCGCTCGCGCCGGTGTTGAAGACGAGGCGGAAGTCGCCGTCGGCCTGCTCGGCGGCGACCTTCGCGGCGACGGTGGCGGTGTGGGCGAGGAGCGCGGGGTCCTCGGCGAGCTCGGTCACGTCGCGGCGGTGCTCGCGCGGGACCACCAGGACGTGGACGGGCGCCTGCGGATGGAGGTCCTTGAAGGCGATGACCTTCTCGTCCTCGTGGACCCGATCCGAGGGGATCTCCCCGGTGAGGATCCGGCAGAAGATGCAGTCGGGATCGTGACGCAGTGTGTCGTTGCGGTTGACGCTCGTACCCATGGTCACGAGTCTACGGGAGCGACGAACACCACCCCTCCTTGGGGAAGCCCCCGGAAGTATGAGAAGTTTAAAGGACTATGACGAAGCTCGGAATCCTCCTCAGCAGTGCCCGCCCCAACCGCGTCGGCGAGAAGGTGGCCCAGTGGGTCAGCGCCTCGGCCGACGGACGCTTCGAGATCGACCTCATCGACCTGCGCGAGGTCGCCCTGCCGTCCTTCGACGAGCCCTCCTCGCCGAAGTCCGGCGCCGAGAAGACCACCGACCACGGCCGCTCCTGGGCCGAGCGGATCGCCGCGCTCGACGCGATCGTGATCCTCACCCCGCAGTACAACGGCTCCTACACGGGCGCCCTCAAGAACGCGATCGACTTCCTGTTCCATGAGTGGGAGAACCTGCCCACGATCCTGGTCGGCTACGGCTGGGGTGCGGCGAACGAGGTGCTGCCGCTGCTGGAGACCCTGATGGGCCGCGTGGGCGCCGACGTCGTCGGCTCCGTCGGCCTCGGCTTCCGCGAGGATCTCTCCGTCGAGGGTGAGCTGTTCGTCACCGAGGAGAAGGCCGCAGCGCTGGAGACCGCACTGGCCGCGCTCGAGGCGAAGGTGCTCTCCCCGGTCGGCTGACCGGCCGCTCCCTCACGTCGCAGGACCCCGCCGGCGCCGAGCGTCTGCGGGGTCCTGTCGTCGGCGGGGTCCGCCGGTGGGCTCAGCCCCAGCGGCCGACGAGCGCGCTGAGCACCGCGAGGGCTGCGGGGCCGGCGGTGGAGGAGCGCAGCACCTCGGGGCCCAGCAGCATCGTCCGGGCACCGGCCTCGCGCAGCGCCTCCAGCTCGGAGTCGTCGATCCCGCCCTCGGGGCCGACGACCACGACGATCTCCTCGATGCCGGCCTCGCTCGCACCGCGCAGCTCCTCGGCGAGGTTCATCACGCCGACGGACTCCTGCTCGTGCAGGACGAGCACGAGCGTCCTGTCGGCCGCGCGGGCGCGCAGGTCCTCGACGAGCGCGCTCGTGGTCATCGGGGCGTCGACCGCGGGGATGCCGGGCCGACGGCACTGCTTGACGGCGGCGCGGGCGGTGCCCTCCCACTTCGCGCGGCCCTTGGCGAGCTTCTCCCCCCGCCACACGGAGACGGAGCGCTTCGCGATCCACGGGACGATGCGGTCGACACCGAGCTCGGTCGCGGACTCGACAGCCTGCTCGTCGCGGCCGCCGGTGGCGAGGGCCTGCACCAGCGCGAGTCGGGGCAGACGCTGCACGGCCGGGGACGGGTCCGCGAGCAGGCGCAGGTCGAGCGCCTCCTTGCGGGAGGCGGTGACCTCGGCGAGGACCTGTCGGCCGGGGGCGTCGGTGAGGAGCAGCTGCTCCCCCACCCCGATCCGGGCGACCTTGGCCGCGTGGCGGCCCTCGTCGCCGGCGAGCTCGAGCTGGTCCCCCTCACGGGCGGCGGCGAGGGCCTCGTCGAGGATCAGGAAGCCGGGCGGGGTGGTGGGCACTGGCTCTCCCGCCTCAGAGGTTCAGGCGCTCGCGGAGCTTCGCGAACGGGCCGCCGTGGTTCTTGGGACGGGTGGCCTCGTCGCCGCGGAGGGCGGCGAAGCGCTCGAGCAGCTCGCGCTCCTCGTCGGTGAGCGCGCTGGGCACGTCCACGTCGAGGACCACGCGGATGTCGCCGCGGCGCTCGCGGCGCAGCGGGGTGACGCCGAGGCCCTTGAGGAGGATCTCCTCGCCGGGCTGGGCACCGGGGCGGATGTCGAGCTCCTGTTCCCCGTCGAAGGTCTCCAGCGGGATCGTCGCACCGAGCGCGGCGGTGGTCATCGGCACGGAGACCGTGGTGACGAGGTCGTCGCCGGAGCGGTCGAACATCTCGTGGTCCTTGACGGACAGCTCCACGAAGAGGTCGCCGGAGGGGCCGCCGGCCTCGCCGGTCTCGCCCTCGCCGCGCAGCTGGATGCGGGTGCCGTTCTCGACGCCGGAGGGGATGCGCACGGTGACGGTGCGCTCGGTGGCGGTGCGGCCGTGGCCGGAGCAGCCGGTGCAGGGGCTCTCGATCACGTCGCCGTGGCCCTCGCAGGTGGGGCAGGGCGCCATGGTGACCATCTGGCCCAGCAGCGACTGCTGGACGCGCTGGACGTGGCCGGAGCCGTTGCAGGCGGTGCAGCGGGTGGGGCTGGTGCCCGGCTCGGCGCAGGAGCCGGAGCAGCGCTCGCACAGCACGGCGGTGCGGAAGGTGACCTCCTGCTCGGTGCCGAAGACGACGTCGCGCAGCTCGATCTTCACCCGGCGCAGCACGTCGCCGCCGCGGCGCTGCCGCGGGACGGGGCCCTGGTTGCGCCC
Source organism: Brachybacterium atlanticum (assembly GCF_025669985.1). Taxonomy (NCBI): domain Bacteria; kingdom Bacillati; phylum Actinomycetota; class Actinomycetes; order Micrococcales; family Dermabacteraceae; genus Brachybacterium; species Brachybacterium atlanticum. Next base: position 89,959 of record NZ_JAKJJW010000004.1, read on the forward strand.
GCGCATCCCGGAGGCTCCGGCGAACATGTCGAAGATGTCGTTGAAGTCGAATCCGGCGCCGCCGCCGGGGAAGCCGCCCATGCCCGGGCCGCCGCCCATGTCGTACTGGCGGCGCTTGTCCGCATGGGAGAGGGTCTCGTACGCCTGGGAGACCTTCTTGAACTTCTCCGCCGCCTCCGGGTCCGGGTTGACGTCCGGGTGGAGGGTGCGGGCGAGCTTGCGGTACGCCTTCTTGATCTCCTCGGTCGAGGCGTCGCGGGAGACGCCGAGCAGCTCGTAGTAGTCGTCGTTCACAGGCGTGGGTCCTTCACAGGGGTCGGAGGTCGGTGACGGCCGGCGACGGGCGCGTGGCCCGCCGGCGCGGTCATTCGAGGAATCGGGAGACATAGCGGGCGATCGCCTGGACGGTCGAGATCCCGGCCGCGTAGTCCATGCGGCTGGGGCCGAGGATCGCGAGGTGGGAGCCGGCGCCGTAGCCCGCGCCGACGAGCGCGGCCTGGTGCAGCGCCCGGTCGTGGAGCTCGGTGCCGATCCGCACCTGCACGTCCCCCGGGGAGACGTGCATCTCGGTGAACAGGCGCAGCAGCACCAGCTGCTCCTCGAGGACGTCCAGCAGCGGCTCGACGTCGCGGGCGAAGTCCTCGGCGGAGCGGGCGATGTTCGCGGTGCCCGCCGTCATGATGCGGTCCTCGGCGCGGGTCGCGGCCAGCGCGGTGAGCGCCTCGGCCACCTCCGCGGCGGCGGGCCGCTCGGGGACGGGCAGGGACTCGAGGTAGTCCGTCAGCGGGCCTGCGAGGTCGGTGACCTCCCGGCCGGCGACGGCGCGGTTGAGCTGGTCGCGCAGCGCCGCGTAGTACTCGGCGGGGCGACCGGCGACGACGGGGACGGTGCGCTGGTCCACCCGCCCCGACTCGGTGATCAGCACGACCAGCAGCAGCGAGTCCGCGACCTTCACGAGCTCGACGTGGCGGATGCGGGCCTGGCGCCGGGCCGGGTACTGCACCATCGCGACCTGCTGGGTGAGCTGGGCGAGGAGGCGCACGGTGCGGGCCAGGAGCTCCTCGACGTCCCCCGCGTCCTCGAGCAGGGTGCGGATCGCCCGCTTCTCGGCGGCGGAGAGGGGCTTGACCATCGCGACGTGGTCGACGAAGGCGCGATATCCCTTGTCGGTGGGGACGCGGCCGGCGGAGGTGTGGGGCTGGTGGATCAGCCCCTCCTCCTCGAGGACGGACATGTCGTTGCGGACGGTCGCCGCGGAGACGCCGAGCTCGTGCCGCTCCAGCAGCGACTTCGAGCCGACGGGTTCGCGCGTGGAGACGTAGTCCTCGACGATGGCGCCGAGGATCTGGAGCTTGCGGTCGTCCATGTCGTGCACCTCCTGCCGCGCGGTCCGGCACCGGGGCGTCCCGGTGCCCGGGTCTCCCTGGACATTGGCACTCTCCCATGCCAAGTGCCAATCGTACGCGTCCGCGGCGTGCTTCGCAGGGAGGCGTTCGCCACGGGGCTACAGTGTCCGCCGTGTCCACCCCGCCTGCTCGCTTCCCCGACCGGTACGGCGCCGATGTGCTCTCCTCCGGTCCGCCCGCCCATCACCGCCGCCGCCCCGTCGGCCGCGAGGTCCCCGCGCAGCGCGACCTCGTCGTCGAGGAGGCCTCGACCGGCTTCACCGGCGCGATCACGCGCGTGGAGAAGACGGCCGGAGAGCTGATCGTCGAGCTGGAGGACGGCCGCGGCCGACGCCGCACCTTCCCGCTCGGGCCGGGCTTCATGATCGACGGGCAGCCCGTCGTCCTCACCCGCCCGCAGGCGGCGCAGAAGGCGCCCGTCCGCAAGCGCTCCGCCTCCGGCTCGGTGTACGTCGAGGGGGCGAAGGCGCGCACCGCACGTGCGTCGCGGATCTGGGTCGAGGGCACCCATGACGCGGAGCTGGTGCAGAAGGTGTGGGGCCACGACCTGCGGATCGAGGGCATCGTCGTCGAGCAGCTCGAGGGCGCCGACAACCTCGCAGAGCGCGTGCGCGAGTTCGGCCCCTCCCCCGGCCGCCGGCTCGGGATCCTGGTGGACCACCTGGTGAAGGGGTCGAAGGAGTCCCGCATCGCAGCCGAGGTGATGGCCCTGCCGGGCGCCCGGGGAAACGTCACCGTGCTCGGCCACCCCTACGTCGACGTGTGGCAGGCCGTGAAGCCCGCGCGCGTGGGGCTGAAGGAGTGGCCGCACATCCCCAGGGGGACGGACATCAAGGTCGGCTCCCTCGCCGCGCTCGGCTGGCCCCACGAGGACAAGGCCGACATCGGCCTGGGCTGGAAGCGGATCCTCTCCACGGTCCGCTCCTACGCCGACGTCGAGCCGACGCTCTCGGGGCGCATCGAGGAGCTCATCGACTTCGTCACCGTCGACCAGGGCTGACCGGGCCGCGGTACGGGACGGGGAGGCGAGCCGTCGATGCGCCTCTCGGCGCGGTGAGCGGCGACTCTCGCGAGCCCACCAGGGGGATATCCCCCAGCGGATGCGGCGGACCGCCGCGCTGACCGTGGGGTCTCCGGCTCGTTAGGGTGAACCCGTCACCCGAGACGACGGCCCCCGCGCCGACCGAGACGAAGAAGGATCCCATGAGCCAGACTCCGCATCCGCACGACCCGTACGGCACCGAGCCCGGCACCCCCGCCTCCGACTCGCTGCCCGAGCAGCCTGCCGCGCGCCCGGCCTCGGACCACCTCGACATCGACGCCCCTGCCGCCCCCGCGCCGCAGGAGCAGGGCAGCGCGACCTCGGACCCGGCAGAGCATCCCTACGATCCGTTCGCGCAGTCCGCTCCCAGCGCGCAGCCGGCCCCCGCCGCGCAGCATGATCCCTTCGCGCAGCAGGACCCCTACGCACAGCAGGGCTCCGCTCAGCAGGCGGATCCCTACGGGCAGTCCGCGAGCTCGGCCGCTCCGGCCGCAGCGCCGGCCTCCCCCTACGGGGCGCCCTCGCCGTCCCAGCCCTCCGCGCAGCCGGCCCACGCCCAGCAGCCGTACGGGCAGCAGCAGGCTCCGCATGCCCAGCAGCACGCTCCCTACGCCGCCCACGGACAGACCTCAGCCGGAGGAACCATGAACCCCGACCAGGCCCCCGCCCACGTCAAGGGCGTCTTCGACGGCCCGCTGATCGGCCAGCCCACCACCGAGTCCGACACGAAGCTCTGGGCGATGCTCGCGCAGCTCTCGGCGATCGTCGGCTACGTGATCGGCGCCGGCTTCCTCGGCTGGCTCGGCCCGCTGATCATCTTCCTGGTCTACAAGGACCGCAACCGCTTCGTCCGCTACAACGCGGCGGAGGCGCTGAACGCGGCGATCGCGACCCTGATCGTGGAGATCGCGCTCGCCATCGTCTTCACGATCATCACGGTCATCACCTTCGGCTTCGGCTCGGTGCTCTTCGCCCTCATCGGCGTCCCGGCGCTGGTCCACGTCGTCTTCGCCATCATCGGCGCGGTGAAGGCCTACCAGGGCGAGTGGTGGAACTACCCCGTCAACATCCGCCTCGTGAAGTGATCCGCATCCGCAGCAGCTGAGTCACGGCCGACGGCCGGATGCAGGAGCCCCCGGGAGTCGCTCCCGGGGGCTCCCGCATGTCGGGGCGCGGGCGGCCGATGCCGCGCGCCGGAACCGGATGCCGCGCGCCCGGGCCGGACGCCGTGGGCCAGGACTCGACACCGCGCGCAGGGTCCTGTCGCACGGCGCCGCGGCCCGTCACATCCAGTTCACGCCGTCCTGCTCGAACTCGGCGAGGCGGCGGCGCGCCATGCGCCGCAGCAGGTCCTCCGGCATCGGCGCGTCGTAGGGGAGCTTCACGCTGCCCTTGCCGGTCTCCAGCGCCTCGAGCTCGTCGGCGAAGGCCTCCTTCGCGCTCGGGGTGACGGTGAAGTTCGCGTGCGCCTTGTGGGCGCTGATGACGAGCAGGATCGTGCCGCGGGGGTGGACGAAGGCGGGGCTGCCCCATTTGATCGCCTCGGTCGCCTCGGGCAGCTCCTCGCGCACCAGGTTCCGCAGCTCGGCGAGCCGGGTGCGGGCCAGGTCCTCGAGGGCGCCTAGGTACTCGTCGATCGTCGTCGGCCGGGGTCCTGTCGGTGGCGTCATGCCGACAGTGTGCCCCTCGGTGATCCCTCGGACCAGTGGATCGACGACGAGAGAGCACGGCTGCCGGGGCGGCGAGCAGGAGGAGGTTCGAGCTCGACGGGCTCGGTCGTCGAGATCGTTCCGCGGCCGACGGGTCTCAGGGCACGAGGTCGCGGATCACCGCGTCGGCGAGCAGACGCCCCTCCCTGGTGAGGACCGCGCGGCCTGCGGCGAGGGCGTCGGGATCGAGGTGGCCCCGATCGCGGTGCACCTCGAGCATCGAGCGGTTCTGCTCGGGCACGACGTCGACGGCGAGGCCGTCGGCGATCCGCAGCTCGAGCATGATGCGCTCGACGAGCCGGTCCTCGGCGGCGACCTGCTCGCTGTCCGCGACGGGCAGTTCGGCGGAGGCGAGCATGCGCGCGTAGCGGCTGGGATGCTTCACGTTCCAGGAGCGCAGGCCGTCGCGGTGGCGGTGGGCGCCGGGTCCGATCCCCCACCAGTCCCCGCCCTTCCAGTAGGCGAGGTTGTGGCGGGAGCGGTGCTCGGGGGTGCGAGCGAAGTTGGAGACCTCGTACCAGGTCAGGCCCGCCTCGCGCGTGAGGTCGTCGACGAGCTCGTACTTGTCGGCCATGTCGTCGGGGTCGGGCGCCTCGATCTCGCCGCGTCGCAGCTGCCGGGCCATGGCGGTGTTGCCCTCGATGATCAGCGAGTAGGCGGAGAGGTGGTCGACCTCGCAGGCCAGGGCCGCGCGCACGGAGGCCTCGACGTCGGCGACGGTCTCCCCCGGCGTGCCGTAGATGAGGTCCAGGCTCACCTGCAGCCCGGCGTCCTTCGCCCACTGGACCACCTGCGGCACCCGCTCGGGGTCATGGGTGCGGTCCAGGGTCGCGAGCACCGACGGGATCGCGGACTGCATGCCGATCGAGACGCGGGTGATCCCGCCGTCGGCCAGGCGCGAGAGCGAGGCGCGGGTGACCGAGTCGGGGTTCGCCTCGGTGGTGACCTCGGCGCCGTCCGCGAGCGGGATCAGGGAGCGCAGGTGGTCGAGCATCCGCACCAGGTCGTCGGCGGGCAACAGGGTGGGGGTGCCGCCGCCGAAGAAGACGGTGGAGATCTGCTCGTACTCGTACCCGGCCGCGCGGTCCGCGGCGAGGGTCAGGTCCATCTCGGCCATGGCGTTGTCCGCGTACTCGGCCTGGGAGCCGCCGCCGCCCAGCTCGGCGTTCGTGTAGGTGTTGAAGTCGCAGTACCCGCAGCGCACGGCGCAGAACGGGACGTGGATGTAGGCGGAGAGGTCCTTCACGGCCGTCACAGCCCGAGACCGAGACCGAGGCCCCGTCCGGTGGAGCGCAGCCGGTCCGGGAAGTCCTCGCGCTCCCCCGCCCGGGCGAGCGTCTTCTGCGCGGCCCCGACGAGTGTCTCGTACAGCACGGTGCCGCTCGCCTCCGCCCAGTCGAGCAGGGCGCGGGCCTGCGCGGCGTCCAGTCCCCGGAAGGCGTCGACGATGGTCACGCCGTGGTCCGGCCGCTCGAGCACCTCGATCGCGTCGCCGGCGCGCACCTCGCCCTCGACGAGCACGCGGAAGTAGGCGCCGGCGCGGCCCTGGTCGGTGAAGGCGCGTCCCCAGCGGCGGTCCCCCATCCAGGCGGCGAAGGTGCCGCAGGGGTTGCGGGGGCAGGTCGCCTCGAGCTCGGCGCCGCCGATCCGCCAGCGCTCGCCGATCACGGCATGGTCGGTGTCCTGGCCGACGGTGGCGAGGTTCTCGCCGAAGAACCCGTCGGGCAGCTCGTGGCCGAGCGCGGCGGCGTAGGCCTCGCGCACCTCCCGGGAGTAGGCGTAGACGGCCTTGAAGATCCCGCCGTGGTGCTCACGGTCGCCCTGCACGTCGCCGAGCACGCCGTGGGTGAGCAGCGTGACGGGCCCGTCGGCCGGTCGCTTATCGATCCCGCTCATGAGGGAGCGCTCGCGCACCTCGAAGAGCTGGGCGACCGTGCACACCGCGCCGAGCCGGCCGCCGCCGGGTTCGAACGTGACCTCGAGCGGGTCGAGGCGGCGCGGGGCGGTCTCGGGCAGCGGGCCGGGCGCGGTGCTCACTTCTTCTTCTTCTCGTCCTTCGAGGGCTCGGCGGCGTCGGAGGAGAGCGCGGCGATGAAGGCTTCCTGCGGCACCTCGACGGAGCCGATGTTCTTCATGCGCTTCTTGCCCTCCTTCTGCTTCTCCAGCAGCTTGCGCTTGCGGGAGATGTCGCCTCCGTAGCACTTGGACAGCACGTCCTTGCGCATGGCGCGGATGTTCTCGCGGGCGATGATGCGCGAGCCGATCGCGGCCTGGATCGGGACCTCGAACTGCTGGCGCGGGATGAGCTTCTTGAGCTTGCCGGACATCTCCACGCCGTAGGAGTAGGCCTTGTCGCGGTGCACGATCGCGCTGAACGCGTCGACCGGCTCGCCCTGCAGGAGGATGTCGACCTTGACCAGGTCCGCAGTCTGCTCGCCGGAGACGTCGTAGTCCAGCGAGGCGTAGCCGCGGGTCTTGGACTTCAGCTGGTCGAAGAAGTCGAAGACGATCTCCGCCAGCGGCAGGGTGTAGCGCAGCTCGACACGGTCCTCGCTGAGGTAGTCCATGCCGCCGAGGGTGCCGCGCTTGGACTGGCACAGCTCCATCACCGCGCCGATGAACTCGCTGGGCACGAGGATCGTCGCCGAGGCGACGGGCTCGCTGATCTGGTTCACCTTCCCCTCGGGGAAGTCGGAGGGGTTCAGCACCTCGATCTCGGTGCCGTCCTCCATCACGACCTGGTAGACCACGGAGGGGGCGGTGGAGATGAGGTCGAGGTCGAACTCGCGCTCGAGCCGCTCGCGGATGATCTCCAGGTGCAGCAGGCCCAGGAAGCCGACGCGGAAGCCGAAGCCGAGGGCGGTGGAGGTCTCCGGCTCGTAGACGAGCGCGGCGTCGTTGAGCTTGAGCTTGTCCAGCGCATCGCGCAGCACGGGATAGTCGGAGCCGTCGATCGGGAACAGACCCGAGTAGACCATGGGCTTCGGGTCCGAGTAGCCGGCCAGCGGCTCGGTCGCGCCGCGCACCGAGGTGGTGATCGTGTCGCCCACCTTGGACTGGCGCACGTCCTTCACGCCGGTGATGAGGTAGCCGACCTCGCCCGGGCCGATGCCCTGGGTGGGGTGCGGCTCCGGGGAGCTCACGCCGATCTCGAGCAGCTCGTGGTGGGCGCCGGTGGACATCATGTCGATCCGGTCGCGGGCTTTGAGGAAGCCGTCGACGACGCGCACGTAGGTGACCACGCCGCGGTAGGTGTCGTAGACGGAGTCGAAGATCATCGCGCGGCAGGGGGCGTCGACCTGTCCCTCGGGGGCGGGGAGGGTGCGCACCACGTGGTCGAGCAGCTCGGGCACGCCCACGCCGGTCTTCCCGGACACGCGCAGCACCTCCTCGGGGTCCACGCCGACGAGCTGGCCGATCTCGGCCGCGTACTTCTCGGGCTCGGCGCCGGGCAGGTCGATCTTGTTCAGCACCGGGATGATGGTGAGGTCGTGCTCCATCGCGAGGTACAGGTTCGCGAGCGTCTGCGCCTCGATGCCCTGCGCGGCGTCGACCAGCAGGATCGCCCCCTCGCAGGCGGCGAGGGAGCGGGAGACCTCGTAGGTGAAGTCCACGTGCCCGGGGGTGTCGATCATGTTCAGGGCGTAGTTGACGCCCTCGACCTGCCAGGGCATGCGCACGGCCTGGCTCTTCACGGTGATGCCGCGCTCGCGCTCGATGTCCATCCGGTCGAGGTACTGGGCGCGCATGGCGCGCTCCTCGACGATCCCGGTGATCTGCAGCATCCGGTCGGCCAGCGTCGACTTGCCGTGGTCGATGTGGGCGATGATGCAGAAGTTGCGGAGCCGCTCCTGGGGCGTCGACGCGGGAGCGATGTCCCGTGCCTCATCGGCAGCGATCCTCGGGGTCACCGGCATTCGTCCTCTCGTCGATGGTGTGCCGGGCGCGCATGCGCCGGGCATCGGTCCATGGTCTCACGTGCTGCGCGCGCCGCAGCGTCCCGGGAACGGCCGACGGGCCGACGTCACAGCGGGGCCGATGGGATCGCCCGGCCGGGCCCCGTCCCGGAGGAGGGCAGCGGGCCGGGGAGTTCATCGCCCGTCGGCCTACCCCGCGCCGACCAGGCGCCGCCCGGTCCGCGGCGGGCTCAGGCGGCGGGGTGGAAGTAGGTGGTGCCCAGCGATCTCGTGACGGCGCCGGTGACGCGCTGGAGCTGCTCCATCTCGTCCTCGAAGTCCTCGGTGATGTCCTCGAGCTGGCGGAAGCGCAGGCTCGCGAGCGCGCGGCCGACGATCCTGCGGCCCGGCTCGGCGGTGCCGAGGCGGTCGAAGCTGTTGCCGTGGAGCTTGGCGAGGGTCTCGAGCGCCTCGTCGATCTCGCTGAGGCAGTACGCGGCCGAGCGCGGGAAGATCGAGTCCAGCAGCAGGAACTCGATCGCTCCGGAGACGCGCACGCGGCCGCGATAGGAGCGGATGTACGCCTCGTGCGCGCTGCAGGAGCGCAGCAGCAGCACGGTCGCCGCGTCGGAGGTGTCGGAGAGGTCGTGGGCCTGGAGGTTGCGGGCGAGCATGTCGACCCGTTCCAGCAGCTGGCCCACGCGCAGGAACAGCCATGCCTCGTCACGGGTCATCGACGCGTCCAGCAGGCCGTTGACCATGGCGCAGCGGTCCTTGGCGAACTGGAAGGCGCCGTGCATGCGGGAGGGCCGCACGACGCGGGGCATGCCGAGGGTGGCGGTGTTCAGCGACTCCCACACCTCCGTGGACAGCGCCTCGCGCACGCCGCGGGCGTTCTCCCGCGCGGCCTGGAGGGCGCCGGCGACGGAGGAGGGGTTCGCCCGGTCGGTGACCAGGCGCTCCAGCACCCGCTGCACCGTCAGGTCCTCGGCCGGCACGTCGGTGGCGCCGAAGATCCCGTACACGCCCGCGCAGGAGTCGACGGGATCGAGGGAGGCGTCCTCGGTGATCGACTGGAGCGACACGCCGAGGATGCGCGCGGTCTGGTCGGCCCGCTCCACGTAGCGGCCGATCCAGAACATCGCGTCGGCGATCCTACTGAGCATCATGGCGGTCCTCCTCCTCGCCGTCGGCCTCGATGATCGGGATGGCGGAGGTGACCGGGTCCGGCTCGACCTCCCGCTCCTCGCCGTGCTCCTCGCGGGGGTCGTCGAACTGGTCGCGCGTGTCGTCGGTCGGGTCCTCGATCCCCTCCTCGTCCTGGTCGGCGAGACCCGAGGCGGCGGCGCCGGGACGGCCGGCGGCGAGCACCCAGGTGTCCTTCGAGCCGCCGCCGCGGGAGGAGTTCACGATCATCTCCCCGCGCGGCAGGGCGACGCGGGTGAGCCCGCCGGGCAGCACCCATACGTCGTCGCCGCTGTTCAGGGCGAAGGGGCGCAGGTCCACGTGGCGGGGCTCCGGGCCCTCCTCCACGAGGGTGGGGATGGTGGAGAGCTGGACGACGGGCTGGGCGATCCAGCCGCGCGGATCGGCGCGCAGCCGCTTCCGCAGCGCGTCGAGCTCCTCGCGCGCGGCGGTGGGGCCGATGACGATGCCCTTGCCGCCGGAGCCGTCCACCGGCTTGACCACGAGCTCCTCGAGCCGGTCGAGCACCTCGACGAGGGAGTCGGGCTCCTCGAGCCGCCAGGTGTCGACGTTGGGGAGGATCGGCTCCTCGGAGAGGTAGTAGCGGATCAGGTCCGGGACGTAGGTGTAGGTCAGCTTGTCGTCGGCGATGCCGTTGCCGATGGCGTTGGCGACCACGACGTTGCCGGCGAGGACGGAGCGGACCAGGCCCGGCACGCCCAGCATCGAGTCGGGGCGGAACACCTCGGGGTCGAGGAAGTCGTCGTCGGTGCGTTTGTAGATCACGTCCACGCGGCGCAGACCCGCGGTGGTGCGCATGTAGATGCGATCGCCCCGCTCGACGAGGTCCGAGGCCTCCACCAGGTCGACGCCCATCGTGCGGGCGACCAGCGAGTGCTCGAAGTAGGCGCTGTTGTAGCGGCCGGGGGTCAGCACCACCACGGTCGCCTCTTCCCCCGCGGTGTCCGGCGCGGCGGCCTGCAGCGCGGCCAGCAGCCGGCCGGGGTACTCGCCGACGCGGCGCACGGGCCGGTCCGCGAACAGCTCGGGGAAGCCCTGCGCCATGGCGCGGCGGTTCGAGAGCACGTAGCTGACGCCGCTGGGGGTGCGGACGTTGTCCTCGAGCACCCGGAAGCCGCCGTCCCCGTCGCGGACCAGGTCGATGCCGGAGACGTGGAGGCGCACCCCGTTCGCCGGCCGGTAGCCGCGCACCGCGTCGACCACGTAGGTCGAGGAGGTGACGAGCTCCTCGGGGATCACGCCGTCGGCGATGGCGCGGCGGTCGGTGTAGACGTCGTCGAGGAAGGCCTCCAGGGCGCGGACGCGCTGGGCGACGCCGGCGGAGACCTCGGTCCACTCCTCGGCGTCGATCACCCGCGGGATCGCGTCGATCGGGAAGGGACGCTCCTCCCCCGCGTAGTCGAAGGTGACGCCCTGGTCGAGATAGCTGCGGGCGAGGGACTCGGAGCGGGAGCGGAACTCCTCCGGCCCCAGCCCGGCCAGCGCATCGTGCAGCGCCCGATAGGTGGGGCGCACGGTGCCGTCTGCGGCGAACATCTCGTCACCGTCCGCTCCGGTGCGGGAGCTGCGGAACAGCGAGGTGTCTGACATGCCTACCATTCTCACACCGACCTCCATCCCCTCGTGGGCGCTCCGCCCAGGAAGCGAGAACCATGTCGCTGCTCTCCCGGCTCGGCTCCGTCGCCCGTTCCCTCGCCCGCAATCCCTCGGTGCGCCGCGGCGCACGGGACCTCGGGCGCGCCGCGATCCGTTCCGTGCAGGAGCAGCGCGGCGGGTCCGGGCAGGGCTCCGGGCAGCACGACGGTGCTCGTCCCGAGTCCGACGGTCGAGGCCAGGCCGAGGGCGGCGCGCTCGCCGACCGCCGCCACGGCGTCCCGCTCGAGCTGGTCTACGCCCCGCGGGACGACGACCGTCCCGATCCGGGAGAGGTCGTGTGGGCGTGGGTCCATTACGAGGAGGACCTCTCCCAGGGCAAGGACCGTCCGGTGCTCGTGATCGCCGAGGAGGACGCCTCCGCCGGCGGGGCCGACGGGACGGGGACCGTGCTGGTGGCCCTGATGCTCACCTCCCGCGACCGCACCGAGCCCGGCGCGACCCGCACCGATGAGCACGGGGCGACCTGGGTGGACATCGGGGTCGGCGACTGGGACCGGCAGGGCCGCCCCTCGGAAGTGCGGGCCGACCGCCTGCTGCGCCTGGTCCCGGGGTCGGTGCGACGCGAGGGTGCGCGGCTGGACCGCGAGCGCTACGACCGGGTCGCGGAGGCGGTGCGCGCCGTCGCGCTGTGAGCGGCCGCCTCGCCGCCGGAGGTCGCGCGGGCTCTGCCTTCCGGGTGCGCGGCCTGCGCGGGCGCCGAGAAGCAGTTTGGGGCGCGCGTCACGGATCGGGAGACACGGCGCACATGAGCACCGGCCCGGGGACTGCCCTCTGTTAGCATCGCTCCTTGTATGTGTGACATACCGTTCGGTGTGCGCAGGGGTGTCCTCCCGAAGTGTCTCAGGGGACGGGCGGTTCGTGCGACCCGGGCGAGTACCCGTGGCAGCGACTCCGGTACCGACGTCTCCAGGCGAATCCCCACCGCCGTCCCCGTCGGCTCCGTTCCTCGGCAGTCCGGGATGATCCACCTCAGCAACACTGGAGAAGAGTCTTCGTGGCAAACATCAAGTCCCAGATCAAGCGCAACAAGACGAACGAGAAGGCTCGTCTGCGCAACCGCGCCGTCAAGTCGGAGCTCAAGACCTACACCCGCAAGGTGAAGGCCGCTGTCTCGACCGGCGATGCCGACGTGGCGAACGAGGCGCTGAAGTCCGCTTCGCGCAAGCTCGACAAGGCCGTCTCCAAGGGCGTCATCCACAAGAACCAGGCCGCGAACCGCAAGTCCGGTCTCGCCAAGCTGGTCGCCGGCGTCGCCAAGTGATCGTCGGTCCCTGACGGACCCCGCCCCTCCGGGGCATGAGGAGCCCGGTGCGCAGCGATGCGCACCGGGCTTCTTCATGTCCGGGGCGGACGAGCGGTGTTCAGCGGGCGCGGCGCGCCCGGCAGATCTCCATCACCATGCGCTGCACCGACCAGTGCGGGTCGCGGCCGGCGCCCTTGACCTCGTGGTCCGCGCGGGCCACGGCCTCGATCGCCCGGGCCAGGGAGCGGTCGTTCCAGCTCTTCGCCTCCCGGGAGAGGTTGCGCAGCATCCAGTCGGGCATGCCGAGGCTGCGCGGGGTCGCGTTCGGTGCGGACACCTTCGCCAGCGAGCGGACCTTCGAGGCGATCGCGGCGACGATCGGGACGGGGTCGGCGCCGGCGAGCTGCGCCTGCTGGAGCAGCTGCAGCGCGTCCTGCTCCTTGCCCGCGATCGCGGCGTCGGCGACGGCGAAAGCGGTGGACTCCACACGGCCGGAGGTCAGCGCGTGCACCTCCGCGACGGTCACCTGGGCGGGCTGCTCGCCCGGGTCGGGGGTGGTGTCCTCGATCAGCTGGCGACTGATCGCGGCGAGCTCGGCGAGATCGGTGCCGAAGGCGTCGACGAGGGCGACCAGAGCGTCGGGCTGGATGCGACGGCGGGCACGGGCGAACTCCGCGGCGACGAAGGCCTGCTTGTCGGCGGCGCGCTTGACGGGGCTCGCGTCCACGCGCGGCACTCCCGCCTTCTTCAGGGCGTCCAGGAGCTTCTTGCCGCGATTGCCGCCGCGGTGGACGAGCACGAGGGTGACGTCCTGCTCGGGAGCCTTCACGTAGTCGAGCAGCTCGAGGACGAGGGAGTCCGGGGCGGACTGCAGCTCGGGCACGACCACGAGGCGCGGCTCGCCGAACAGGGAGGGGCTCGCGACCTGGGCCAGGGCGCCGGGGCCGAGGGCCTCGCCGGAGAGGTCGTGGACCTCCACGGAGGGATCGGCCTCCTTGGCCAGGGCGCGCAGGCGCTGCACGGCCCGGTCGGCGATCAGACCCTCCGTGCCGTGGACGAGCACGATCGGTGCGAGGGCGACGCTGTGCCACTCGACATCGCTCACGGGAGCTCCTCACTGCTCAGGGGGACTGCACGATCCTAGCGGTCCAGGCCGACGCCCCGGTGCCGCTACCGCGCTGGCCCGACGCTCCGCGGCGCGGCGTCCTCGCCCGTGGGGAGCACGACGGTGCCGTGGACGTCGGTGCGCAGCACCTGGGCGCCGGTGCCGCGGACGAGGTCCAGCAGCTCGTCGGTGGGATGGCCGAAGGTGTTCTCCTGCCCCACCGGGACCAGCGCCAGGTCCGGGTCGAGCTGCTCGTAGAGCGGGGCGTGCTGGAAGCGGGAGCCGTGGTGGGCGACCTTGACGATGTCCGCCGGGCCCGGCTCGGTCGCGGCGAGCTGCTCCTGCGCGGCGGGTTCGAGGTCGCCGAGCGTCACCAGGCGCGCCCCGTCGGCCCAGCGCACCTCGAGCGCGATCGAGCAGTCGTTCGCAGCGTCCCCCTCCCCCGACCCCTGCTCGGCGGCGCTCGCCCGTTCGGCGGCCTCCGCCGAGTCCGGCCACAGCACCGTCAAGGCGAGGCCGTCCTGCTCGAAGCCGGTGCCGGTGGTCGCGACCTCGACGGGCGCTCCCGGGACGACGTCGGCCGTGGCGGTCGGCAGCGGGCAGACCCACTGCGCCGCCGGGGTGCGCGCCCCGGTCAGGGCGTCCCTCCCGCCGGTGTGGTCGGCGTGCGGGTGGGTGAGGACCAGCAGGTCGATATCCGGCACCTGGAGCAGGTCGAGGCAGGCGTCCAGCGCTGCAGGGTCGGGGCCGGTGTCCACCAGGACCGTCGGCCCGTCCCGGACGGCGTCGGCGGGGCGCAGCAGCAGCGCGTCGCCCTGTCCGACCGCGCACAGCGCGAGGCTCCAGCCGGGGGTGCTGCGCACCGGCAGCATCCGCCCGATGCCGGGGGCGAGCGCGATGACGAGCACCACCGCGGTGGCCCAGCGGACGGCGGGACGGCGCCTCCCCGCGACGGCGAGACCGGCGATCAGGAGCACGGCGATCGCGCCGAGCACGCCGGTGGTCCCGTCGGGCACGGCGATGCGGGATCCGGGCAGGGCGTCGGCGGTGCGGGCGATCAGGAGCACCAGATGGGCCCCTCCTGCGGCGATCCCGTACAGCACCGCGGCCCCGCCGGGCCAGAGCACTCCGAGCACGAGCGCGACGAGGCCCAGCACGGTCGAGGGGCCGACGAGCGGGCCGACGAGCATGTTCACGGGCACGGCCCAGGCGGAGACCTCGGGAGTCAGCAGGATTAGCACAGGCGTGCAGGCGGCCTGGGCGACGAGCGGCACGGCGAGCACGAGCGCAGCCGTCCGGCCGATCCGTCCGCCGCTCATCTGCTCGAGCGCGCGGGCGAGCGGCGGTGCCGCGAGCAGGATCGCCGCGGTCGCGAGGGCGGAGAGCAGGAAGCCGATCGAGGCGGCGGTGACGGGGTCGAGCACGGACCACAGCGCGACGGTGAGGGCGAGCGCCGCGACCGGGGAGGCGCGCACGCCGGCGAACCGTGCGGCGAGCAGTGGTGCGGCCATGGTCGCGGCGCGCTGCACGCTCGGCTCGTCGCCGACCAGCCACACGTAGCCCGCGACCACGGCGGCGGCGATCAGCAGGCGGGGACGGCGGCGCACCCCGGCCAGCAGCAGCGGACCGAGCACGGCGGCGAGGACGAGGGCGATGTTCGCTCCGCTGACGGCCACCAGATGCGAGATCCCGGCGCGGCGCATGATCTCCTCGGTCTGCTCCCCCATGCCGCTGGTGTCCCCGGTGGTCATGCCGCGCACGAGCGCGGCCTCGTCGGGCGGGAGATGAGCGGTGGCGTCGCGGGCGATCTGCCGCAGGCGGTGCCGGGCCTCCTGGCCCGGCCCGACACCGCCCGACGCCTCCTGCGCGGGACCGACCTCCGTGGCGCGCAGGACCAGCAGCGAGGCATCGCCCGAGACCCGTCCCCGCGCATGGACGGGCTCCCCGTCGCGGATCCGGGCGAGTCCCTCCGCAGCCTCGCCGTCGGCGCGCACGAGCACGGGCACGGCGGCTGTGAGCTGCTGCTGCGTCCGCCCGATCCGTGCCGGACCCGGCTCGGTGCGGGCCATCATCTGCAGACCGGTGCGGGACCATTCCGGGCCGCCGCTCGGCGGTGCGGGGTCGCTTCCCGCGATCACGGTGAGCTCGACGACGAGCCCCTCGGCGGCGGCCTCGCCGAGCACGTCGGCGGTGCCGTCGTGGCGGTGCAGCGCCGGGACCAGGAGGCTCCCGGCGAGGAGCACCAGTGCGAGGTGGGCGAGGATGGTGCGCGCGCCGCGTGCGGGCCCGAGCAGGGTCAGGGCGGTCAGGGCGAGGGAGACCAGCACGGCCCCGGCGGCGATCGCGGCGGCGCCGCCGGCGGTCACTCCGAGCACCGCGAGCGCCCAGACGCAGGTCGCGCCGGGCAGCAGGCGCAGATCCGCGCGGGTCATGTCCGCTCCTCGCTCCGGGCCGGCGCGCTCACACCGTCGCCCTGTCGCGCATCTTCTCGAGGGTGGCGGGACCGATCCCGGAGACCTCCTCGAGCTGGTCGACGCTCTCGAAGGGCCCGTTCTGCTCGCGGTGGTCCACGATGCGCTGCGCGATCGCGGGGCCGACGCCGGGCAGCTCGTCGAGCTCGGCGACGCTCGCGGTGTTCAGGTCGATCAGGCCGCCGACCTCTCCCCCGCCGCCCGCCGTCCCGTCTCCGGCACCGGCGTCGCCCGCGGGCGGAGCGTCCGCGGCGGGCGCCGGGGCGGCGACGGCCGACGGCTCCTCCCCCGGGACGGGCACGTGGATCTGCTCGCCGTCGACGACGGGGCGGGCGAGGTTCACGGAGGCGAGCTCCGCGTCCCCGGTCGCGCCGCCGGCGGCGCGCAGCGCGTCGTCGACCCGGGCGCCGGGCGGGAGGCGGACCACGCCGGGAGAGGCGACGGCGCCGGAGACGTGGACGACGAGCTCGGTCGGGGCGGAGGAGGCGGTGGCGGCGGGGTCCCCCGAGGACTCGGCTCGGTCCCCGGTCGTCCCGTCGCCTCCCTCGAGGTCACCGTCATCGTCGGCGCCCTCGGCCCCGTCCGATCCCTCGCCGTCGGCGCCGCCCTCCGGGCCGGCCGCCTCGCCCTCCGTGACCGTCACCCCGGCAGGCTCCTCCTGCGGGATCGCCGAGCCGGTGCCGGAGAGGTGGATGACCCCGGCGCCGATCAGCACCAGCACCGCGATGCCGATCAGCGCGGAGGCCGGCGGGGCGGGGAAGGGCAGTCGACGTCGCGGCCGCTCGGCGGTGTGGTCGCGTCGGCGGATCAGCGGCTGCCCGGTGCGGCGATGCCGTGCCGCGGTGCCGCGCTCCTCGGTCCCAGGTGGTGCTCCCATGCCCGCGAACCTAGGCGCGCGGGGCGGGCGCCGTCCGAGCCCGCTGCCGCCCTGGGGACGGCGGGGTGCTGTGGAGGAACGGTCAGGTCCCCCGGCCCGGGATCAGTCGAGGCCGAGCACGACCAGCCACTGCCGCCAGAACGCGGCGGCGATCACGACGATGACCATCAGGTACCACAGCACGGTCAGCAGCCCCCAGCGGCGCAGCAGTCCTGCGAGCGGGGCGGGCAGCTTCAGGTCGCCGTGCTCGATCGTGCGGGCCAGGGTCGCGAAGAACATCGGTGCGGTGACGGTCCAGATGACCATGCACCAGGGGCACAGCGCACGGATCACGAAGATCGCGGAGATCGCGAGGAAGTGGATGTAGCCGAAGGCGAAGGTCATCCCGCCGAGCCGTGCCCAGCGGAACCAGGTGGGCAGCTGCGTGCCGGAGACCATCAGCGCACCGGCCGCGGCCATGATCGCGAACCCGGCGAGCCCGATCGCCATGTTCGGGATGCCCAGGGCCGAGGACTGCCAGGTCATCATCACGTTGCCGCACGAGATGAAGGGGTTCACGTCGCAGCCGAGGCTGGCCCCGGGGTTCGCGAGCAGGAACTCCTTGCCGACCTGCAGCTCGAGGGAGGCGATCCAGCCGATGATCCCGCCCAGCAGCAGCACCAGGCCGGCCAGGCGGCTGCTCGCCCTTGGGCGGGAGGCCCGTTCGGCCGCGAGCTCGGCGTCGATCTCGGCGCGCAGCGCGGCGTCGTCGGCCGGGGCATGCTCCGGCGTGGAGGCCGCCCCGGTGGCGGATGGGTCGGTGTTCTTCTCGCTCATGGGCTCGGCTTCCGTGCGATGTGACGGGCTGGAGGATTCAGACGACGGGATGCGCGCGGAACCACTGCGCGAGGCGGGCGTTGCCCTCGTCCATGCTCACGCGCGGCGTCCACTGCAGCATCTCGCGCGTGCGGCGCTGGTCGAACCAGTGCGCGGTGGACATCTGCTCGGCGAGGAACTCGGTCATCGGCGGCTCGTCGTGGCCCGGGCGCTTCTCCCACACCCGCTCGATGAGCCGTCCGGCGAGGCGGGCCACGCTGCCGGGGACGCGCAGGGTCGGGGCGGGCACGCCCGCGGCCTCGCACCAGCCGGCGAAGACGTCGCGGACGGTCCGCGGCTCGCCGTTGGAGATCACGAAGCTCTGCCCGTGCACGTCCGCGATCCGGTCGTGCGCGGCGACGATCGCGTCGGCGGCGTTGGTGACGTAGGTGGTGTCGATCAGGGCCATGCCCTCGTCCAGCAGCGGCAGGCGGCCGTTCGCGGCGCGGTCGACGATCCGCCCGACGAGCTGGGTGTCCCCCGGCCCCCACACGATGTGGGGACGGATCGAGGTCACGGAGATCCCGTCGTTCCCGTCGGCGTCCATCGCGAGCAGCTCGGCGGCCGCCTTGGTGCGGGCGTAGGGGCCGCGGGCCCGCTCCGGATCGGCGGGGGTCGCGTCAAGGCCCACGATCGCGCGTCCCAGGTGCGCGGCCGACGGGGTGGAGACGTTCACGAGAGTGCCGCCGCCGTTCGCGCGCAGCGCGTCGAGCACGTTCTCCGTGCCGCCGATGTTGATCGCCCGGTACTCGCTCTCGGGACCGGAGATCGACACCTTCGCGGCGAGATGGACGACCGCGTCCGCGCCCTGCACGGCGCGGCGCACGTCATCGGCCTCGGTGAGGGAGCCGCAGACGTCCTCGACGCCGTCGATCCCGGCGGGACGGCGCTGGAAGGCGCGGACCGTGGCGCCGCGGTCGCGCAGGGCGGTCGCGACGGCACCGCCGAGCATGCCGGAGGCGCCGGTGACCAGGACGGTCGGGGCGCTCACAGAGCCTCCGCCCGCTCGCCCCGCAGGGTCTGCTCGGACCAGCGCGACAGCGCGGCACGGTCGATCTTCGAGTTGTGGCGGATGTCGGTGGGCAGCGCCCGGGTCTCGAACACGGCGACGACCTCGACGCCGGCGCGCTCGCGCACGGCACGGCGCACGGCCTCGGAGAGGGAGGGGGCGGCGGGCTTCGGGCGCGCTGCCTTCCCGGGCCGGTGGCCGTCCTCGGTCTCGAGGATCACGACGATCTGCTGGGTGCCGCGGGGACCGACGACGGCGGCGCCGGCGCGGCGCACGGTCGGCACCGCCTCGGCGGCGTCCTCGACCTGGACGGGGGTGAACAGCCCGTCGGCCGTGGCCAGGACGTGCGCGGCACGGCCCTCGACCCACAGCCGTCCGGCCGTATCGAGGTGGCCGACGTCGCCGGTGGCGTGCCAGCCCTCGAAGCGCATGGAGGTGTGCGTGGTGCCCCAGAGCATGAGGTAGCGGTCGCGCACGTGCGGGGCGCGCACGAGGATCTCGCCGGTCACGCCGGCCTCCTCCGTGATCTCGCCGGTGGTGCGGCCCTCCTCGTCCATCACCGCGATCGCGATCTCGACCCGGGGCACGGGGGTGCCGACGCAGACGCCGGAGCCGGGGCCCGCCGCTTCGATGCCCTCGAGGTCGATCGCAGCGACGGCCAGGCACTCGGTCATGCCGTAGGGGGTCAGCGCCTTCGCCTCCGGCATGATCTCCGCCAGCCCCTGCAGCAGGTGCGCGGGGATCGGGGCGCCGGCGGAGAAGAAGCTCGCGGCGCCGGCCATCGCGGCGCGACCGGCCTCGTCGAGCTCTCCCGCGGTGTCCAGGATGTTCCGCAGCGCGGCGGGGGCGGTGAACACGGCGGGGCGGCCGAGCGCGCCGATCGCGGCGGCCAGCGCCGGAGCGGTGAGCTCGCCGGGACGGGTGATGTCCATGTCCGGCACCACGGTCGGCGCACCGAGGGCGGGGCCCAGCAGTGCGAAGGTCGCGAAACCGGCGACCAGGCCTCGCTCGGGGGCGAGGTCGAGGGTGTCGCCGACGGCGGCGAACATGGCGCTGAGCTGGCGATGCGTCATGACCGCGCCCTTGGCGGGGCCGGTCGAGCCGGAGGTGAACAGCACCGCCGCGTCGGCGTCGGGATCCGGGTGGGCCACGTCCAGCGGGGCGCCGAGCTCGCGCTGGAGCGCGCCGGAGCGGGCGAGCTCCGCGATCGACGTCTCCACGCCGAGCGCGGCGCGGTCCACGGTCGGCAGCTGCTCGACGCTGATCCGCCGGCCGGGCCAGCCCATCGCGCGGGCGCCGACGAGTGCCTTCGGGATGCCGATCAGCCAGTCGATGTGGGAGCCGATCACGGCGCGGGTCAGGCCCTGGGCGCCGAGGCCCGCGTCGGCGACCACGGCCACCGCACCGATCCGGAAGCAGGCGTAGAGCACGCCGGTGAGGTCGGCGCCGGGGGTGATCAGCAGGCTGACCCGGTCGCCGGGGCGGACCCCGTGGCCGAGCAGGCCCGCGGCGATGTCCTCGACGCGGCGGTGCAGCAGCGACCAGGAGATCTCCCGCGTGCCGCCGTCCTCCTCGGCGCCGAGCTCGACCACGGCCGGCCGATGGGCGTGCACCGGATCCGCGGCCAGGCGCGCGATCGGCGCGCCGATCGGGGCGGCGGGCACCTGCTCGGCGGCGTAGGAGGAGACGGGGCGCCGGGCCGGGGCCTCGGTGCGGGGCGTGCCGGCGGTGTCGAAGCTCGCCTCGAGCCACTGGGCGACGAGGCCGGCGACGTCGGCGTCCTCCCACACCAGGTGGGAGGCGCCCTCGAAGCGGTGCACGTCCGCGTGCGGGACGCGCTGGATCAGATCGCGCAGGAAGCGGTCCGAGAAGGTGATGTCGCGCGGACCCCAGGCGAAGAGCGTGGGGACCTGCAGGTGGGTGAGCCCCTCAGCGACCCGGTCGAGGGTGGCGCGGGAGGGGTGGTCCGCGGCGGCGGGGATGTCGGCGACGAACTGGTCGATGCCGCGGCGGCGCGAGCGTGAGCGGTAGGGCGCGAGATAGGCGTCCTGGATCTCCTTGGGCAGCGACGGCTTCGACAGCGACAGGGTGGTGCGCAGGAAGGCGTCGGTCAGCGAGGTGGAGGCGGTGCGGAAGCCGGGGGTGGTCGCGAGCTGCAGCGCCTTCGGCAGCGCCTCCTCGATCCGCTGGTGCACGCCGGTGTTGGTGAGGATCATGCCGACCACGTCGTGGCGGTTGTCCAGCGCCCAGCCGGTCGAGATCAGCCCGCCCCAGTCGTGGCCGACGGTGACGACCGGCCCGTGCAGGGACAGCGCATCGGTCAGCAGGGAGAGGTCGGTGATGCGGTCCTGGTAGCGGCGGGTCACGCCGGTGCGCTCGGAGTAGCCCATCTCGAGCTGGTCCACGGCGACGAGACGCCAGGGGATGTCCTCGCGCACCAGGGAGCGGAACAGGAAGGACCAGGTGGGGTTGCCGTGGACGGCCAGCAGGGTGCCGCGCGGGGTGATGCCGCGCTCGGCGAGCCAGGGGCCGGAGTCCAGCAGGTGCCACTGGCGCAGCTCGCCGGTGTGGTCGCGGACCTGCTCGGTGCGGTGCAGCACCGGGTCCAGGCCCGGCACGTCGGGGATCTCGGGGGCGCTCTTCACCACTGGACCTCCATCATCGCCGTGTTCAGTCCGGAGCCGACGCCCATCAGCAGCACCCGCTGGCCGCGTTCGATGTCGTCCTGGATGTGCGCGAGGGTCATCGGCACCGCCTCCGCGGCAATGTTCCCCCAGTCCGGGAAGGTGACGGGGATGCGCTCCATCCCCACCCCGGTGATCTTCGAGAAGTTGCGGGTGTAGACCATCGAGACCTGGTGCGGGATGACGTAGTCGACGCCCTTGAAGTCGAGACCAGAATCGTTCGCAGCCTTCCAGGTGTCCACGATCAGGTTGATGCCGTTCTCGAGCAGGCCGTTGGAGTCGGTGCGCATGTCCTCCATGTTCGCCACGCACAGCTCGTGGTGCTCGGTGCCCGAGCGCGCCTGGGTGACCTTCAGCCGGTGCCCCTCGGGGTGCTCGTCGGCCGGGCCCAGCACGGCGGCCGCGGCGCCGGAGCCGAGGGTGAGCGAGGCGAACTGGTTGTTGAAATCGGCGCGGGTCGAGCCCTTGGTGTTCAGGCGCTCGATCGTGCCTCGCTGGACGTCCTCGACGTCCTCCGCGCCGACGATCAGCGCGTACTTCACCTGGCCGGAGTCGATCATGCCGGCGGCCATGGTCATCGCGTTGACGAAGCCGAGGCAGGCGTTGGTGATGTCGAAGTTCATGCAGGCCGCCGGCAGGCCGAGCGAGTGATGGATACCCGTGGAGACCGCGGGCTCGAGGTGACGGCGGGAGACGGAGGCGTTGATGAGCAGCCCCACCTGGTCGCGCATGATCCCGGCCTTGGCCATCGCGCGCTCGGCGGCGAGCACGACGCCCTGCTTCCAGCCGTTCTCGCGGTCGCGCCACCACTTGCGCTCGTAGACGCCTGCGACGCGCTGCAGCACGCCCTTGGGCAGGCGCAGCCGCTTGCGGGCCGGGGCCAGCATCTCGTCGATCTCGTCCGAGGTCACCGTTACCTGCGGCAGAGTCCCCTCGACCGCCAGCAGGCTCGTGTTCGAGTGGACGATCCCTGTGTTGCCGTTCCCCATCTGCCTGCGCTACCTCGTCGTTCGATCAGTTCGTGTGCTTGTCGTCGATGCATGGCGGCCGCGCGGAGCCCGGCACATGCCTCCGCCATCCTCCCACCGGAGCCTGGGGAGTCCCTCAGGGGGTGGCGGATCCCACGTCCCCGTGCTCGAGGTGGTGGCCGAGGTGGTGGCGAGCGAAGGCGAGGGACTGACGCAGCGTGCGCTCGCGCGCGACGGGGTCGCGGCTGGTGGTGACCTCCAGCAGCACCGAGCCCTCCCAGCCGCGGTTGGCGAGGCGCCGCAGCACCTCCGCACAGGGCTGGTTGCCCTCGCCGGGAGGCAGGTGCTCGTCCTTGGTGGTGTTGCCGGACCCGTCGGCGAGGTGGAGGTGGGTGAGCCTGTCGTCGAGCCGGTCGATCATCTCCAGCGCGTCGTCCCCGGCGGTCGCGGCGTGGGAGAGGTCGACCGTGACATGGGCGTAGTCCTCGTCGGTCGGGTCGTGGTCGGGGAGGTAGTTCAGCACCTCGCGCACCCCGAGCCGCCAGGGGTACATGTTCTCGACCGCGATCGCGATGCCGTGCTCGTCCTCGAGGCGGGCGACGCCCTCGACGAAGCCGCGCGCGTACTTCCCCTGCCACCGGAACGGCGGATGGGCGACGATCGTCGGGACGTCCAGCGCCTTCGCGATCTCGATCGTGCGCTCGATCTTCACCCAGGCGTCACGACCCCACAGCCCCTGCAGGAAGAACAGCGTCGGGGCGTGGAGGGAGAGGATCGGCAGGCCGTAGCGCCGGGAGTACTCCGCCAGCAGGTCCGGGTCCTGGCTGTCGCGCGGATAGGAGACCATCACCTCCATGCCGTCGTAGCCGATCTCGGCGGCGAGACGGAACGCCTCCTCCACCCCCGAGGGGAACACGGAGGAGGTGGACAGGCCCACGGGGATGCGGCGGCGCGGCGACTGCTCGCTGCGCGGATCCCCGGCGGAGAGACGACGGGACAGCGCCTCGCGCGCCCCGCGCTGCGCGCTGTTGGGGCGGGTGAACGGCTTGCGGCCCCCGTTCGTGGACGGGTTCTCCGACTCGCTGTCGCGGCGTGGACTCACGGCACCTCCTGGGCTGTCTCGCGAGGCAAGTATGCACCGTCGCGCGCCCCTAGACTCGTCCGCATGCCGGTCCGAGAACTCACCCCGACGGACGCCCTCGCCTACAGGCTGCTCAGCACCAGCGCCTTCGGCGGGTCCGTCGATCCCGACGATCCCGCCGCCTCCGCTCCCCTCTCCCCGGGTCAGACCGCGGTCGGCATCGACTCGGCGGCGCTGCCGGGAGGAGCCGAGGGGGTGCTCGCCGCGGCCGCGCGCATCCGGCACGACGAGATCTCCCTCGGCGGCGGCCGGGTGCGCTGCGGCGGCGTCGCCGGGCTCGCGGTCCATCCCGCGCATCGCGGCGACGGGCTGTTCGCCGAGCTGCTCGCTGGGGTGCTCGCCCGCTGCGACGAGGAGTCGCTGCCGGTCTCGATGCTCTATCCCTCGAACCCCGAGATCTACCGCCGCCACGGCTATCAGGTGATCGCGCGCGTCGAGACGCTCGAGGTGCCGCTGGTGGACCTGCAGCGACTGCGGTCCGTGCCCGGCCGGCGCACCGTCCCGGTCACCGCTGCGAGCATGCCGCGCGTGCGCGCCCTGTACGAGGAGCTCACGGCCGGGGACAACGCCATGCTGCGTCGCCATGGGCCCCTGTTCCCGGCCGGGCCCCCCGGTCAGGGCTGGGAGGCCGTGTTGCTCGTCGGCGCGGACGGCCTGGATCGCGGCTACGCCTCCTGGACCCGGCGCAGGGGCGAGGGTCCCGGTCTCGAGGTGCACGAGGTGCTGGGGCGGGACCGGGAGGACCTCCGCGCCCTGCTGCGCGTGATCGGCTCCTGGTCGACGGTGACCGAGTCGGTGCGGCTGCGCGTGCGGCCGGAGGATCCCGTGCTGGACGTGCTGCCCGGAGGCGGCGCCCGTCCCGCCGGCGGGACGGTGCCGCTGGTGATGATGCGCGTGGTCGACACCGCGGCCCTGCTCAAGGCACGGCCGGCACCGACCGGGCTCTCCGGCGCGCTGCGGCTCGAGGTCACGGACGACACGGTCCCCGCAGGCACCTGCCGTGCCGAGGGGCTCTTCGACGTGCACGTGGCCGACGGGCGCGTGCGCGCCGTCCCGGTCCCGAGGAGCGGGGCGGCCTCGGCGCAGTCGTCGACCGGGCCGTCTCCCGCCCCCTCGGGCGAGGCGACCGCGGGAGGGGTCCTGCTCGACGTCCACTCGGCCTCGCTGCTGCTCGTCGGCGGCCGCTCCCTCGCCGACGCCCGTCGGCTGGGACTGCGCGCCGAGGCCGACGCGCCCGCCGAGTCGCTGCTCGACGCGCTGCTGGCCGGCCCCCGGCCGAGCGTGCTCGACGCGTTCTGAGCCCGCGCACCCCGCCCCTCCGCGCCCGTCCCTGCGCCCACTCCCCCGACCCACCGCGACCCCGGAGCACCCCACCCATGGCCAAGCTGCACTTCAAGTACGGAGCGATGAACTCCGGGAAGTCCGACACCCTGATCAAGACCGCCTACAACTACGACGAACGAGGGCTGGCGACCCTGACGGTCAAGCCCGCCCTGGACACCAAGGGCGAGGACTGGGTGGTGGCCCGCGGCGGGGCGAGCCGGCGCGTGGACGTGCTCGCCCATCCGGGCGAGGACCTGCGGGAGCGGGTCTCCCGGGCCGCCGACGAGCGGGGCCTGCGGCCGCTGCACTGCGTGCTCGTGGACGAGTCCCAGTTCCTCGAGCCGCTGCAGATCGACCAGCTCTTCCGCATCGCGAAGCAGGACGCGATCTCGGTGATCTGCTACGGGCTGCGCACCGACTTCCGCACCACGACCTTCCCCGGGGCGCAGCGGCTGTTCGAGCTCGCGGACAACGTGGAGAAGCTGCCGACGATGTGCCGCTGCGGCGCGCAGGCCGAGTTCAACTGCCGGCGCGTCGGCGAGCGGTTCGTGTTCGAGGGCGACCAGGTCGCGATCGACGAGGAGGCCGGAGGGGCGGTGGTCGACGCCGTCACCTACATGTCGCTGTGCGGGAACTGCTTCATGGACGAGCAGCGGCGCGCCGGCGTCACCGTGCTGGGGTGAGGCCGGCGCGCCGCTGCGCGTCGGGGCGGGCCCGTCGGACCCGGGGCCTGCTCAGGAGCTGAGGGGCTTGTCCTCGCCCACCTCGGCGTCGCCGCCGGCGGCCGCGCTGCCGTCGGCAAGGTCCGTGTCGGCGGAGGCGTCCGCGACCTTCGCCGCGTCCTCGTCGAGGGTCGCATCGGAGCTGTTCGAGAGGCGCTCCTTCGCGGCGCCGGCCGCGCCGACCACCGCTCCCTGGGCGGCGGAGGCGACCTCGGGGGCCTTGTCCTTGACGGTCCCGGCGGTGTCCTGCGCGACGCGGGTCGCGGTGTCCTTGGCCTGCGTCGCGCGGCGCTGGACCTCGGGATCGTCGGCGACCTGGCGGGCAGTGCGCTCGAGGGACTCGTAGGGGCCGCGGCCCGCACGGGACCCGATCACGAAGCCGATGCCGAGACCGGCCAGGAAAATGAACTTCTTCATCGATGCCTCCAGTGGCGTCCGGGTGGTGTGTGGTGCGGTGTGCTCCCGCATCGTGTCACAGTCGCCGTGGTGCTCGGAGCGGATCCTGACCGGACGGTCCGCGCGGAGTCGTCCCGGAACCGTCCCGATCCGGTCACAGGATCTCCACGTCTGGGCGCCGCTCGGGGCCGCCGCGGGCCCGCCGAGGACCTACGATCGGGGTGACGGGCGATGGTGCCCGCGCCGTCGCCCGCGAGGGTCCGGCGAGATCCGTGATCGAGGAGAAGACCCGCGTTGTCCCCCGTGCCCCAGCCCTCCGACCGCGACGCCCTGCGCACGACCGCCCTCACCGCCGAGGACGTCGCCGCCCAGGTGCGCGCCTGGGTGCAGGAGGCCGCCGGACGCGAGGTCCCGGCCGCCGCCGGACTCCTCTCCGACCTGCTGCGCGATCCGAAGGGGCTCGACTTCACGCTCGCCTTCGTGGACCGGGTGATCCGCCCCGAGGACCCCCACGCTGCGGCGGTCGAGCTGCGTCGCCTCGCCCAGGACCCGCCGGCCTTCCTCCCCGCCCCGCTGCGCCGCGTCGTCGGCCTCGGCGGCGCCGCCTCGCGACTGGCGCCCTCGGTCGTGGTGCCCACCGCCCGCGCCGCCATGCGCAGGATGGTCTCCCATCTGATCCTCGACGCCCGGCCCGGGCCGCTGACCGCCTCCCTCTCCCGGCTCACGGCCGACGGGACCACGCTGAACATCAACCTGCTCGGCGAGGCCGTGCTCGGCGCGCAGGAGGCGGCACGGCGCCTCGCGGGCGTGCACGAGATCGTCTCACGGCCCGACGTCGACTACGTCTCGATCAAGGTGTCCTCGATCGTGGAGCACCTGCCGCTGTGGGGCGCGGCCGAGACCGTCGACCACGTGGTCGAGACGCTGCTGCCGATCTATCTCGACGCCGCACGCGCCGACTTCCCCACCTTCCTGAACCTCGACATGGAGGAGTACCGGGATCTCGAGCTGACCCTGGAGGTCTTCGAGACGCTCCTGGACCGTCCCGAGCTCGCCCAGCTGCACGCCGGGATCGTGCTGCAGGCCTATCTCCCCGATGCGCCGCGGGCGATGGCGCGGGTGCGCCGCTTCGCCGAGCGGCGGGTCGCGGACGGCGGCGCACCGGTCAAGGTGCGGCTGGTCAAGGGGGCGAACCTCGCGATGGAGAAGGTCGACGCCTCGGTGCACGGCTGGCCGCAGGCCCCGCTGCCCTCGAAGCTGGAGACCGACGCGCAGTACAAGCGGATGCTGCTCGAGGCGATGGACCCGGGCCGGCTCGAGGCCGTGCACCTCGGCGTCGCCGGGCACAACCTCTTCGACGTCGCCTTCGCCCACCTGCTCATGGCCGAGCGCGGGATCCCCACCGGTCCCGGGCACGGCGTCGAGTTCGAGATGCTCGCGGGCATGGCCCCGGGGCAGCAGGCCGTGGTGCGGGAGGCGACCGGGACGATGCGCCTGTACGTCCCGATCGTCCACCCGCGTCATTTCGACGTGGCCGTCTCCTACCTGGTGCGTCGTCTGGAGGAGAACGCCTCCTCGGAGAACTTCCTCTCCGCGGCCTTCGACCTCGACTCCTCCGAGGAGCTGTTCGCCCGCGAGCAGGACCGGTTCACCCGCGCCCTCGACCTCGCCCGGAGCGAGGACGCCCCGGACACGCACCGGGTCCAGGACCGTGCGGCGGAGACCGGAGCGCGTCTCGAGCTGGGCAGCCTCGCGCTGCCCGCGGTGCCCGGCGCCTTCCACGGCACCCCGGACACCGATCTGTCCACGGCCGGGAACCAGGAGTGGGCCGCCGGCATCACCCATCGCATCCGCGGCTCGGAGCTCGGCGTCGAGGAGTCCCGCGCCGCGCGCCTTACCACGACGGACGAGGTCGAGGCGACGGTGCAGACGGCGCTCGCGGCGCAGCCGGCCTGGGCCGCGATGCCGGTCGAGAAGCGCGCCCTGGTGCTCCGCCGAGTCGCCGGCACCCTGGCAGCGCACCGCGCCGAGCTGCTGGAGGTGATGGCCTCCGAGACGGGGAAGACCTTCGAGCAGGGCGATCCCGAGGTCAGCGAGGCGATCGACTTCGCGCTCTACTACGCCGAGCAGGCCGAGCGCCTCGCCGCGCGGGGCGACCTCGCGCTGACCCCGCGCGCCCTGACCCTGGTCACCCCGCCGTGGAACTTCCCCGTCGCGATCCCGACCGGCGGGGCTCTCGCCGCGCTGGTGACCGGCAGCGCCGTGATCATGAAGCCGGCCCCGCAGGCGCGACGCTGCGGGGCGCTGCTGGGCGGTCTCTTCCACGAGGCCGGGGTGCCGGAGGGCGTGTTCACGCTCGTGGACGTGCCCGAGGACGAGGTGGGCCGCTCCCTCATCGCCCATCCCCGCCTCGACCAGCTGATCCTCACCGGCGCCTACGACACCGCCGCCCTGTTCGCGTCCTGGCGCCCCGATCTGCGGATCCTCGCCGAGACCAGCGGCAAGAACGCGATCATCGTGACCCCGCAGGCGGATCTCGACCTCGCCGCCCGGGACGTGGCGCTGTCGGCCTTCGGCCATGCCGGGCAGAAGTGCTCCGCGGCGAGCCTCGTGATCACCGTCGGCTCCGTCTCCCGCTCCCGCCGCTTCAACGCGCAGCTCGCCGACGCGGTGCTGTCCCTCGAGGTCGGCGAGCCCGTCGACCCGACGGTGCGGATGGGGCCGATCATCGAGCCGCCCGGCGAGAAGCTCGCCGCGGGCCTCACAGAGCTCGGGGAGGGCGAGACCTGGCTCGCCGAGCCGCGACAGCTCGACGAGGAGGGACGGCTGTGGACGCCGGGCGTGCGGATCGGCGTGCGCGAGGGCTCCGCCTTCCACCGCACCGAGTACTTCGGACCGGTCCTCGGCATCATGCACGCCGACACCCTCGAGGACGCCCTGCGGATGCAGAACGGCACCGACTACGGGCTCACCGCGGGGCTGCACTCCCTCGAGCCCTCCGAGATCGCCTGGTGGACCGAGCACGTCGAGGCGGGGAACCTCTACGTCAACCGGGGCATCACCGGCGCGATCGTGCAGCGACAGCCCTTCGGCGGCTGGAAGCGCTCCGCGATCGGGCAGACCGCGAAGGCGGGCGGCCCGCACTACCTGCTGCACCTGCAGGACCTCGCCGACTCCGCTTCCGTCCCCTCCCGCACCGAGGACGGGCAGGCCTGGCTCGAGGCGGCGCGCGACTCCGACCGCGCGGAGATCGACGAGTTCTTCGCCGCGCGCGACGAGCAGGAGGTCCACGGCGAGATCAACCTGCTGCGCCACCTGCCGCTGCCGGTCATGGTCCGCGCGGCCGACGGGACGACGCCTGCCGAGCTCGAGCGGGTGCTGCACGCCGCCCGTACCGCCGACGCCGAGGTCGAGGTCTCGGTCGCCGACGAGGCGCTGCTCCCGACCGCGCGGGCCGGGGACACGCCTGCCTCGGTCGTCCACGAGGACGCGGCGACCTTCGCCGCCCGTCTCGGCCGGCTCGCCCAGCGCCGCGTGCGCGTGATCGGAGAGGTCGACGACGCGCTGCGGGCCGCCAACGCCCAGCGCGTGGAGGTCGCCCTGTTCACCGGCCCCGTGCTCGCCTCGGGGCGCGTCGAGCTGCTGACCTTCCTGCGGGAGCAGGCGATCAGCGCGACGAACCACCGCTACGGGAACCCGCTGCCCCACCCCCTGGACCTCACCGGCGGCAAGGGCTGGGCCACCGGCCCCCGCTGACCGCCCGGGGGCGGGGCCGGCCTGACCCCGTCGGCCGGCCCGTCCCCGCCGGCCCGGCCGCCGCCGCCCGGACGCCGGCACATCGAGTGGCAGGTTTCGATCGGTATCACTGAGCGATACCGGTGGAAACCTGCCACTCGATCTCGTCGGCGGGCCTCCACACCCACCTTTCCGCCGAGGAGCGGCTGGACGCCCGGCTCAGCCCCGCGGCGCGCCGCTCTCCACCCAGCAGCGAGCCGCGCTCAGCCCGGCCGCCACCCGCCCCGCACCAATTCGCGACGCACCTTCGCCACCGCCGGAGCGCAGCCGGCTCGGAGATCCTTCGCCGTCGTACGCAGTTCCACCCACCCCGCATCACGCCGACGATCCCCTCGGTCGATGTCACGGTCCTGCTGCCGACGGTCCAGATGGGACGGGCCTTCGTGCTCGAGCACGAGCTTCCACCGCGGCCAGTGGAGATCCGGCTCTCCGAGCTCGACGACCTCCCCTCCTGCGAGCTCCTGACGTGCCGGTGCATTCGCGAGCGGCTCCGGCAGCCCGGCGGCGACCATCGCAAGACGCAGCGCGGTCTCCGGCGGGGAGTCGCTGGACATCCTCACCTGCGCGATCGCCTCACGTACCCGGCGAGCACCGCGACCACGATGGCCGTCTGCCGCAGCGACGAGCTCGGGGATCGTGGCGTACGGCCGGGACCGTCCCTCGTACTCCTGACGCGGGCTCCGGACCAGGTGGTCACCTATCGCCACCAACGCACCAACGTCGAGGACAGAGCCCAGGCTGAGGAAGGTCCCGACCCGGGACACGAGGCGGACAGCCGGACCGTTCCGCGCCTCGAGGAGCCCCACCGCCTCTGCCTCCATACGACTCCAGCGCACAAGCCGGGTGCCCTGCCGGCGCCTACCGGGTGTAGCCATGTGGACCCGTCTGTCGACGGCACCGCCTCGCGGAGGAAGGATCTCCGAGCCCACGACCACGTGAACCTGCCTGGAAGGTTCGGTCACCGGCATCGAGAAGACGCCGGGCAGGGGCATCCCCCACAGTCGCGCCGCGGTGAGTCCTGCCGCGAAGGCCGTCGGATCGACCCTGCACAGGGCGGCGACGATCTCGCGTTCGGTGACGGTCCGGTCTGCTCTCGCCCAGAGACCTCGGACCAGCGGCCGGAGGTCGCTGCGTGTCAGGCGCGTCGGGTCCACCCCGGCCCCCAGCGCCTCGGTGGTGGAGAAGACGGCGTACCGCAGTGTCTCGGGCAGGGGGCTCGGAGCGCGGGACATCCCGACAGCATCGGAGGTCGTCGCACCGAACCGTCCCAGGCATCCACAACGGCCTGCTCACGGCTCGACGGAGACGTCTCCTCCCCACCACGCCGGCCCGGCGGTGCTCCGGAACTCCGACGCTGAGGGTCGTGCCCCACCCTGTGCGTCCCTGTACACAGATCGAGTGGCAGGCTTCAACCGGTATCGCTCAGTGATACCGGTCGAAACCTGCCACTCGACGTGCCAGCGGACGGGCGCCGGCCCGGTCGGGGCCGACGAGGCGGCTGGTTCGGTGCGAGCCGGCCCGGGGCCGACGGCCCCGGCTCCGGCCGGGGTCAGCCGGCGGCGGGGGTGCCGAGGCGGGCGCCCTCGGGCACCTCGCCGCCCTCCTCGCCGAGCACGGCTTCGCCCACCACGGCGACGTCGGCCCCGAAGGTCCAGTCACCCTGCACGTCCAGGCTCGTGGCCTCCTTGAGCGAGGGCACGCCCTGCGGGAAGCGGAGCTCGAAGTCCTGGATCAGCTTGTAGGAGCCGGACTCCAGGGACACCGACGGCACGCTCTGAACCTGCTGGACCAGGGCGTTCCGCTCGTCGAGAGCGTAGGCGTCGGAGCGGATCAGGAGCAGGTCGCTGGTGGCCTTCACGGGTAGGAACCGGTCGCGGCCCACGACGATCGCGGTCGCGCCGTCGAACACCTCGATCGCGGCGCCCATCGCGGACTCGATCTGGTAGACGGGCGTGGAAGACTTGTCGGAGGGGTCCACGGTCTTCTCGTTGCGGATCAGCGGCAGCCCCATGACGCCGTCGCGCTCCTTGAGGATCGCGTCGAGCTGCTCGAGGTCCCACCACAGGTTGTTGGTGTGGAAGAACGGGTGGCGGTGCTCGTCGGTGAAGTAGTCCATCTCCTCGGCCGGGGTCTGCGCGGTGTCGCGCAGGATGAGCCGCCCGTCGGACTTGCGGAGGGCGAGGTGGCCGCCCTTGCGGTCCGCGGGGGTGCGGCGGCACAGCTCGGCGGCATACGGCGCGCCGGTGGAGGCGAACCAGGCGGCGAGCACCGGGCTCGGCACGGTGCCGAGGTTGTCGGAGTTCGAGACGGAGGCGTACTTGAAGCCGGCGTCGAGCAGCTGCTGGAGCAGGCCCGAGGTCTGCAGGGCGGTGTAGATGTCGCCGTGGCCGGGCGGGCACCACTCGAGGTCGGGGTCCGCCTCCCACTCGACGGGCGTGAGGTCGTCGGTGCGGAGCTTGGGCTCCTTGTTCTGCAGGAAGTCCAGCGGCAGGTCGCCGACGGGCAGGTCGGGGTACTTCGAGAGCACCTCGAGGGTGTCCTCGCGGGTGCGGAAGGAGTTCATGAAGATCAGCGGCAGGCGCGAGTTCGTGCCGCGGCGGGCGGCGAGTACCTGCTCGACGATGAGATCCAGGAAGCTCTTCCCGTCCCGCACGGGGAGAAGCGACTTCGCCCGGTCCAGCCCCATGGAGGTGCCGAGGCCGCCGTTGAGGTTGATGATCGCGAGCTTGTCGAAGACCTTCTTCGCCTCGGCCACGTCGATCTTCACGTCGTCGAGGTGGGTGGGGTCCAGGTACGGCTCGATCGTGTCCTCGGGGATCGTGCCGGTCACCCCCTCCTCGAGCTGCCCGTAGTAGTGGGAGAAGACGTCGATCGCGGTCTGCGCGACCCCTGCGTCC
Organism: Brachybacterium atlanticum; assembly: GCF_025669985.1. NCBI lineage: Bacteria > Bacillati > Actinomycetota > Actinomycetes > Micrococcales > Dermabacteraceae > Brachybacterium > Brachybacterium atlanticum. The sequence continues at coordinate 122,360 of NZ_JAKJJW010000004.1, forward strand.
TTCATCTTCTGCTGCGCTGCGGCGATTCCTTCGTTGCTCATGGTCACAGCGTATCGACTCCCGCTCGCCCGGCCGCGCACCGCACCGCCTCGCCGAGATCGAGGCGCGGCCAGTGCGCCAGGCGGCGCAGCACGGTGCGGTCATGGCTGGCGACGACCACGGCCGACGGGGTGCGCTCGAGCGCCTCCAGCAGGTCGTCCACACCGCTGATGCCGAGGTGGTTGGTGGGCTCGTCCACGAGCAGCACGTCGGGCCGCTCGGAGAAGAGCCGGGTCAGGGCCCGGCGGCGCCGTTCCCCCGGGCTGCCGCGTCGCGGCTCCTGTCGCTCGTCCTCCTGGGCGAGGAGGGCCAGGCGGGCACGGCCGAGCACTCGCACCGCTCCTGCGTCCGGCGCGAGGTCGCCCGCGAGCACCTGCAGCAGCGACGTCTTCCCGGCGCCGTTGGGTCCGACGACCAGCAGCCGGTCCCCGCCCTCGAGGCGCAGCGTCGTCTCGGGCAGCCGGGGCGGGACCGACGGGTCCGGTGCCCGTTCCGCACCGGCGGAACCGGCACCGGCGTAGCCCCCACAGGCCGAGCCCGGAGCGTCCCGGCCCCGATCGGCCCGGTCCACCCGCACGCCATCGGCGCGCAGCAGCGGGGTCCCGGCGGACGTGCCGGAGTCCGGCAGCGACAGCCGCGGCGGCGGGGGCGGCACGTCCAGGCGGTGCTCCTCGAGCCGGGCGAGCCGGTCGTTCAGGGCGCGGACGGTGCCGGGTGTGCGGGACTGCCGCTGGTGCTTGCCGGTGCCCTTGTCGGGTCGCCATCCGGTCGACAGGCGCGAGCGGGCCGCATCGGCTCCCGCCTGGAGGCGATGCTGCTCCTCCTGCTGGGCGCGGTAGGCGTCCTCCCAGGCCGTGCGGGCGCGGCGCCGGGCCTGCTCCCAGTCGGCGAGCCCGCCGCCGACGAGCAGGGGGCGTCCGTCCTCGGTGGGGTCGAGGTCGAGCACGGAGGTGGCGACGTCCTCCAGCAGCGCCCGGTCGTGGGAGACCAGGGCGACCGCGCCGGGGTGCTCGCGCAGTGCCCGCGTGAGGTGCGCGAGCCCCCTCGCGTCGAGGTGGTTGGTGGGCTCGTCGAGCAGCAGGATCTCGTCGCGGGCGGCGATCACGCCGGCCAGCCGCACCCGGTACCGCTGTCCCACCGAGAGGGCGGTCAGCTCGCGCTCGCGCTCGGTGACGGCGCCGACCTCCTCGAGGGCGACCTCGAGCCGCCGCGGCGCGTCCCAGGCGTCCAGGGCGGTGACCCGGGCGAGAGCGTCGTCGTAGCGTCGCGCGGCCTCGGCGGTGCCGTCGGCGAGCGCGTCGGCGGCGGCGTCGTGCTCGCGCAGCGCGGCGAGGGGCCGGGCGAGCAGCGCATCGAGCAGGTCGCCGACGGTGCGGGGGCCGGCGGCGTCGGCGGTGGTGAGCTCCTGGCGCACCATGCCGAGGGCGCCGTGGCGCTCGACGGTGCCGGCGTCGGGCTCGAGCGTCCCGGCCAGCGCGTCCAGGAGGGTGGTCTTGCCGCGTCCGTTCTCGCCGACCACGGCGAGCACGGTTCCGGGGACGAGGGTGAGGTCGATGCCGGTGAGGAGGACGCGCCCGCCGCGCGAGAGCTGCAGCTCGCGGGCGCGGAGCTGCAGCTCGCGGGCGCGGAGATGAGAGGTGGTCCGCTGGGACATGGTTCGGGTGCCTTCCGGTGGTGGGTGTCACCGGGCACGGCGGAGCGCCGCCCGGTGGAGGTCCGGACGGCAGCGCGAGGTGGTGGAGGGGCGCCGCCGTCAGCGGCGGGCGCGGGGGCGCGCGATGGCGCAGGTGCCGAGGAAGCAGGTCGTCATGGGGCCACCGTAGGATCGACCCGGCGGCGCTGTCACCCGATTTCCGCCCGGTCGACGCCGGAGGCCTTCCCCCGGCACCCGAGCGGTGCTTGACTCGTGGTGGAGCGCACCGGGCACCGCCGTCCGACGCGCGATCCGTTGGAGGCGACATGACCGACCATCCGCACAGGATTCCTGCCGACGACGCTCCTGCCGACGGCGCCGGCGCTCCCGGTCCCGGCCTGCCCGAGGTGGTGGACCGGGAGACCTGGGAAGCCGCCCGCGCCGAGCTGCTGCTCGAGGAGAAGGCGCACACCCGCGCCGGCGACGCCCTCGCCGCGAAGCGCCGCCGCATGCCGATGCTCGAGGTCGACGGCGACGCGACGGTGGTGGGGGCCGACGGCCCCGTCCCCTTCCGCAGCCTCTTCGAGGGGCGTGACGAGCTGCTCGTCTACCAGCACATGTGGTGGGACGGCGCCCCGCACCAGGGCCAGTGCGAGGGCTGCACGATGACTGCCTGGCATCTGCACGACGCGTGCTATCTGCGCGCCGCCGGCGTGTCCTTCGCGATCCTCACCACCGGCGCCTGGGAGGAGGTCGCGCCGTTCGTGGCGTTCATGGGCTACACCGAGCCGTGGTTCTCGGTGCGGGAGACGGCCCCGCCGATCGGCGGCGACATGGGCTACCTGCAGTGCTACGTGCGCGAGGGCGAGGGCGACCGCGTCTTCCTCACCTACGCGATCACGGGGCGCGGCACGGAGATCTCCGATCCGACCCTCGCACTGCTGGACCTGACCGCCTTCGGCCGGCGCGAGGCCTGGCAGGACATGCCCGCGGGGCGCGTCGCCGAGCGCGACGCCTGCTGGTTCTGGCGCACCGACGTCGACGGGAACCCCACCTGGGGGCCGACGGGCCGGCCGGCGGCGCAGTGGACGCGCCCCGGTGCGACCGCGCAGACCACCCTCGGCCGCACCGGCATGCATCACTGAGCCCGTTCCGGCCTCCGCGGCCGATGCACGAGCGTGACGAGCACGACCGACACCATCATCAGCAGCAGCCAGGAGACGAGCTTCGAGGCCGGCACGAGCTCCCAGCCAGCGCGCTGATGAGGGTAGATCCACGCCCCGGCGGCGGTGCCGACGTTCTCCGCGATCCACAGCAGCCCCGCGACGCCGAGGAAGGCGGCGATCACGGGCATCCGCCGCCAGGGCGCCCGGCGATGGACGCGCAGCGACATCGCGCACCGCCCGTAGAGCAGCAGCGTCGCCGCGAGCAGCACCCAGCGGGCGTCAGGCAGGTAGTGGTGGGTGAAGAAGTTCGCGTAGATCGCCGCTGCCAGCGCCGCGGTCGCGAGCAGCGGCGGGTAGCGGGTGAAGCGCAGGTCGAACAGGCGCATCACGCGCACCATGTAGGAGCCGACGGCCGCGTACATGAACCCTGTGTACAGCGGCACCTCGCCGATCCGCAGGAATCCGTCGGCCTCGTACGCCCAGGATCCGACCGCCGTCTTGAACACCTCCATCGCGGTCCCGACCACGTGGAAGAGGGCGATCACGCCCATCTCCCGCAGGCTCTCCAGGCGCAGGGCCAGCATCGCGACCTGCACCGCGACCGCCGCGAGGACGAGCGCGTCGGCGCGAGCGAGCGGCGCATCGTCCGGGTGGAGCACTCGCGCGGTCACCAGCAGCACGAGCATCACCGCTCCGAACACGCACGCCCAGGCCTGCTTGAGGCCGAACACGACGAGCTCCACGAGGCGGGCCCGCCACGTCCCGACCGTGGTCGCGAGGGCCGAGGTGCGGCGCTGCGCCCACCGGTCGATCCGCTCCTCGAGCGGCGTGAAGGGGACACGGTCAGGGGTCATCCGCCCAGTCTCGTCGCGCGATGCGCAGGTCCTCGCGAGACGTCGTGGGCGTTCCGGGGAGAGGGCGGGGAGCTCCTGAGGAGCCGAGCCGACAGCGGCGGCATCGTCATGGTCGGCCGCGACGCCGCACCCCGGGCCTACGATGAGCGGATGTCCTCCGACGGCACGACGCGCACCGACTCCCTGCTCGCCCTGGGAGAGCTCGTCGCCGAGCACGGAATCCGGGTCGTGGTCTCGGACCTGGACGGCGTGCTGCGGGTCTTCGACGCATCGCTGTGGGACGAGCTCGATGCGATGACGGGGACGACGGAAGGGACGAGCTTCCGAGCGATCCTCGGCCATCCCTACCTCGACGAGGTGGTCAGGGGGCGCGGCACCCATTCCCGCTGGCGAGAGCTCGCCGCGGAGCAGCTCGTGGCCGAGGGCAGCGCTCCCGCCGACGCCCGAGCCGCTGTGAGGCGCTGGGCGGCCACCCCGGCCGAGGTCGACGAGCGCGTGCGCACGATGTTGCTCCACCTCCGATCCGCCGGCGCCCCGGTGTTCGTCCTCACCAACGGCACCGACCGCGTCCCCGAGGAGCTCGCCGCGCTCGGGCTCGAGGACGTCGTCGGCGAGGACGGCCGGTTCCTGCTGAACACCGCGGACCTCGGCGCGGCCAAGCCCGACCCGGAGGCCTTCGCCCGGGCGAGGGCGCGGATCGGCGAGGTGCTCGGCGAGGAGATCCCGCCGGAGCGGATCGCGTTCTTGGACGACTCGCCTCGTCACGTCGAGGCCGCGGCGAGGTGCGGATGGCACGCGGTGCTGCACCGCGCATCGGGGACGGAACGCGCCGCGCCCCGCCTCCCCTAGAATCGGTTCCCATGAGCACAGTCCTGTCCGCGGTCGCCTGGCCGTACGCCAACGGTCCCCGCCACATCGGCCACGTCGCCGGCTTCGGCGTCCCCTCCGACGTCTTCTCGCGCTACATGCGGATGGCGGGCCACGACGTGCTCATGGTCTCCGGCACCGACGAGCACGGCACGCCGATCCTCGTCGAGGCCGACAAGGAGGGCATCTCCGCCCGCGAGCTCGCCGACCGCAACAACCGGCTCATCGTCGAGGACCTGGTCGCTCTCGGCCTCTCCTACGACCTGTTCACCCGGACCACGACCCGCAACCACTACCAGGTGGTGCAGGACATGTTCGTCGCCGTGCGGGATAACGGCTACATGATCGAGCAGACCACCTCGGGCGCGATCTCCCCGTCGACCGGCCGCACCCTCCCCGACCGCTACATCGAGGGCACCTGCCCGATCTGCGGCGCGGGCGGCGCGCGCGGCGACCAGTGCGACAACTGCGGCAACCAGCTGGACCCGACGGACCTCATCGACCCGGTCTCCCGCATCAACGGCGAGACCCCGGAGTTCATCGAGACCTCGCACTGGTTCCTCGACCTGCCGGCGCTCGCCGCGGAGCTCGGCCGCTGGCTCGACGAGCGGGAGGCGACCGGGCTGTGGCGCCCGAACGTGATCCGGTTCAGCCAGAACATCCTCGAGGACATCAAGCCCCGTGCGATGACCCGCGACATCGACTGGGGCATCCCGGTCCCGGGCTGGGAGGACCAGCCGAACAAGCGCCTGTACGTCTGGTTCGACGCGGTGATCGGCTATCTCTCCGCCTCGATCGAGTGGGCGCGCCGCTCCGGGGACCCCGAGGCATGGCGTCGCTGGTGGAACGATCCGGGCACCCTCGCCTACTACTTCATGGGCAAGGACAACATCGTCTTCCACTCGCAGATCTGGCCGGCGGAGATGATCGCCCAGAACGGCGAGGGCGACAAGGGCGGGGAGCCAGGCCGCTTCGGCGAACTGACCCTGCCCACCGAGGTGGTCTCCTCCGAGTTCCTCACGATGGAGGGCAAGAAGTTCTCCTCCTCCAAGGGGATCGTGATCTACGTGCGCGACGTGCTCGAGCGCTACCAGCCCGATGCGCTGCGCTACTTCATCTCCGCCGCGGGCCCCGAGAACCACGATGCGGACTTCACCTGGGTCGACTTCGTCTCCCGCACCAACAACGAGCTGGTCGCCGGCTGGGGCAACCTCGTCAACCGCACCGCCGCGATGATCGCGAAGAACGTCGGGGAGATCCCGGCCGCGGGCGAGCTCGAGGACGTCGACACCGCGCTGCTCGACCAGATCCGCACGGGCTTCACGACCGTCGGGAAGCTCATCGAGAGCCACCGCCAGCGCGCCGCGATCGCAGAGATCATGCGCCTGGTGGGCGAGGCGAACGCCTACGTCTCCCGCACCGAGCCGTTCAAGATGAAGGCCGAGGAGCAGCGTCCGCGCCTGCTTACCGTGCTGCACGTGCTCGCCCAGGCGGTCACCGATCTCAACACGATGCTCGCCCCCTTCCTCCCCCACTCGGCCAACGCCGTGGAGAAGGCGCTCGGCGGGGACCGGGAGATCGCCCCGATACCCCGCATCGACGAGGTCGAGGACCTCGACGGCGGCCCGGGCTACCCGATCATCACCGGTGACTACACGGCCGTGCCCGCCTGGGAGCATCGCCCGGTGACCGTGGGGCAGACCGTGGTGAAGCCGACCCCGATCTTCGCCAAGCTCGACCCGGCCGTGGCCGAGCAGGAGCTCGAGAAGCTCGAGGCGGAGGCCGCCGACGACGCCTGATCTCTCCGGCTGCGGAGCGGGAACCCTGACCACGACCGCTCTGTAGTAACACTTTCGGAGGAAAGTGTTACTACAGGGCCTGCTGGCGATCCTCGACGACTACGCGGAGCAGGTCCGCCGCAGCGGCTGAGGGGCAGTCCTCTCCGCCCCCGGAGGTGTACGGTGACCGGCACGTGGACGACGCGTCTGACGCCGAGCCGAGGAGATGGTCCCCATGAGCGCACCCGCGAAGACCCTCAACCCGAAGGTGGTCGGGATCAGCATCGCCGCGGCCGTCGGCGGCTTCCTCTTCGGCTTCGACACCTCGGTGATCAACGGCGCCGTCGGAGCCCTCTCCGCGGAGTTCTCGCTCGGGGCGGGCCTGACCGGCTTCGCCGTCTCCTCCGCGCTGCTCGGCTGCGCCGTGGGCGCCTGGTTCGCGGGCTCGCTCGCCAACCGCTTCGGCCGCATCCCGGTGATGGTCATCGCGGCGATCCTGTTCTTCGTCTCCGCGATCGGATCGGGACTCGCCGTCGGGGTGTGGGACCTGATCGCGTGGCGCGTCGTGGGCGGGCTCGGCGTCGGCGCCGCGAGCGTCATCGCCCCCGCCTACATCGCCGAGGTCGCGCCGGCGAGGTATCGCGGCCGCCTCGGCTCGCTGCAGCAGCTCGCGATCGTGCTGGGAATTTTCGTGGCACTGCTGTCGAATGCGGTGATCGCGAACACCGCGGGCGGCGCCGCGGAGTCCTACTGGTTCGGGGTCGCCGCCTGGCGCTGGATGTTCATGATCGAGGCCGTGCCCGCCACCGTCTACGGCGTGATGGCCCTGTTCCTGCCCGAGTCCCCGCGCTACCTCATCGGCAAGGGCGAACGGGACAAGGCCTCGAAGGTGCTCTACGACTTCACCGGCGAGCTCGACGTGAACCTCAAGATCGAGCAGATCCGCCGCTCCCTGGAGCGGGAGCAGAAGGAGAGCCTGCGGGACCTGCTCGGGGGCCGCTTCGGGCTGCTGCCGATCGTGTGGCTCGGGATCGCGCTGTCGCTGTTCCAGCAGCTCGTGGGAATCAACGTGATCTTCTACTACTCCACCACCCTGTGGCAGTCGGTCGGCTTCGACGAGTCGCAGGCGCTGCTGACCTCCACCATCACCTCGGTGATGAACATCGTCGCCACGATCATCGCGATCCTGCTGGTGGACCGGGTGGGTCGCCGCGTCATGCTGCTCGTCGGCTCGGCGGGCATGACCGTGTCGCTGGGGCTCATGGCGCTGGCGTTCTCCTTCGGGGAGACGGCGGCCGGCGCGGAGTCGGTCACGCTGCCCGACCCGTGGTCGACCGTGGCGCTGATCAGCGCCAACGCCTTCGTGATGTTCTTCGGCATCACCTGGGGCCCGCTGGTCTGGGTGCTGCTGGGCGAGATCTTCCCCAACCGCATCCGCGCCTCCGCCCTCGCGGTCGCAGCCGCGGCCCAGTGGGCCGCGAACTTGGCAGTCTCGGCGACCTTCCCGACCCTGTCGGAGATCGGCCTGAGCTTCGCCTACGGCCTGTACGCGACCTTCGCACTGCTGAGCCTGCTGTTCGTGGCGCGCTGGGTGCCCGAGACGAAGGGCCGCGAGCTGGAGGACATGGACCAGCTGCGCCTGGGACGGCGGGGGGCGGCCGACGACGTCGCGGCCGACGGCTGAGCACAGTCCCGCCGCCCCCGCGCAGGAGGCTCAGCCCTCCAGCACCGCCCGCGCCGCGCGCGCGATGTGCGCAGCGTCGATGCCGGCCCAGTCCAGCAGCTCGGCGGTGGTGCCGGAGCCCGGCACCCCGTCGACCGCGAGGTGCTCGAGGTGCAGATCGGCGAGCGGCTCGGCGGCCAGCGCCGCGAGCACCGCCGCGCCCAGCCCGCCCTCGGGATGGTGGTCCTCGGCCACCACCACGCGCCCTCCGGTCTCGGCGACGGCCGCGCGGATGCCCTCGGCATCGATCGGCTTGACCGAGTACGCGTCGATCACGCGAGCCTGCACGCCCTCCTCGGCCAGCGCCTCGGCCGCGCCGAGCGCCTCGTGCAGCGTCACGCCGGCGCCGATGAGGGTGACCCCGTCGTGCGCGCTGCGGCGCAGGGTCTTGGACCCGCCGACGGGGAACTCCTCCTCGGGGCCGTAGAGCACCGGGTACCCGCCGCGGGTCGTCCGCAGGTAGCTGACGCCGTGCAGGTCCGCCATCGCCGCGACCAGGGCGGCGGTCGAGGTCGCGTCGCTCGGGTACAGCACGGTCGAGCCCTGCGTGGCCGCCATCATGGCGAGGTCCTCCAGGCCCATCTGGGAGGGGCCGTCGGCGCCGATCTCCACCCCGGCGTGCGAGCCGACCAGTCGCAGGTCGGCCCGGGAGACGGGGGCCATGCGGATGAAGTCCGCGGCGCGGCTGAGGAAGGCCGCGAAGGACGAGGCGTAGGCGATGTACCCGCGGGCGGCCAGGCCGGTCGCGGCGGCGACCATCTGCTGCTCGGCGATGAACATCTCGAAGAACCTCTCGGGATGCGCCTGGACGAAGTCGGCGACGCCGGTGGAGTTCGAGACCTCTCCGTCGAGCGCGACCACCCGCGGGTCGGCGTCCGCGAGTGCGACCAGGGCGGGACCGTAGGCCTTGCGGGTGGCGAGCTCCTCCCCCACCTCGAAGGTCGGCAGCTCGACCGGCCCGCGCGACGGGGCGGGGCGCTCGATCTCGGGCGGTCGGGGGCCGCGCGCCTGCACCGAGCGGACGCCGCCGAGCGCGTCGATCGCCTCCTCGGCGCGGTCCTCGGGCATCGGCTTGCCGTGCCAGTCCTCCTCGTCCTCGACCCCGGGGATCCCCTTGCCCTTGACGGTGCGGGCGAGGATGACCAGCGGACGCTCGAGGTCATCGTCGGCACGGGCGAGGGCGGCGTCGATCGCCTCGAGGTCGTGTCCGTCGACGACGACCGCCTCCGCACCGAATGCCTCGACGCGGGCGGCGTAGGTGTCCATGTCCCATCCCAGCGCGGTCTCGCCGCGCTGGCCGAGCCGGTTCACGTCGACGAGGGTCACCAGGTTCGTGAGGCCGTAGTGGGAGGCGGTCGCGAGGGCCTCCCACATCGAGCCCTCGGCGAGCTCGCTGTCGCCGGCGAGCACCCAGACCCGGTACGGGGTCTGCTCGAGCTTCGCGCCCGCCAGAGCGATGCCGACGCCGTCGGGCAGTCCCTGCCCGAGCGAGCCGGTGGCGACGTCGACCCAGGGCAGGACAGGGGTGGGGTGCCCCTCGAGCCGCTCGCCGAAGCGTCGGTAGCCTTCCAGCAGCTCCTGCTCGGACACGACGCCGGCCGCCCGGAACACCGAGTACAGCAGGGGCGAGGCGTGTCCCTTCGAGAAGATCAGATGGTCGTTGCCGGGGGCGTCGGGGTCGTCCCAGTCGTAGCGCAGGTGGCGCGACATGAGGACGGCCAGCAGGTCGGCGGCGGACATGCTGGAGGTGGGATGTCCCGAGCCGGCGGCGGTCGAGGAGCGGATCGAGTCGACCCGCAGCTGGGCGGCGAGCTCGCGGACCTGCTCGAGGGAGAGTCCGTCGTGCATGGTGGAGGTCATCGGAGAGTCCTTCCGTGGCGGATCCTGCCTGACCTCCCCACCGTAGGAGCCTGCGCGCCGGGCGGCCAAGGGGCGGCCGACCGTTCGGTCCCGCGCTCAGAGCTCGTGCACGCGCAGCACGACGGCGTGCTCGGTGCCCGCGGCGGCACCGCCCTGGCGGAGGATCTCCGGGATGAACTCCTCCGGGACAGGATGGTCGGCGACGTGCGCGAGATAGGCCTCGTGCGCGCGCAGGGAGGCGACCGCGGCGTCGACCTCGCGCTGTCCGACGCACTTGGCGTGGGTGGGGTCGGGGTGCCCGGCCACCGCGAGCGTCCTCGTGCTCCAGGGCGCGAGGTGCTCCTGCTCGGCCAGCTCGCGGAACACCCACGGGTTCGCGGCGTCGCGGCAGGCGTCGACGGCGGCGAGCCCCGCGACCCGGTGATCGGCCTGGTTCAGCCCGCCGTACGCCTCGACCTCGAAGTTCGCGGTGAGCACGAGGTCGGGGCGCACCTGCCGGATCACGCGGGCGATGTCCCGGCGCAGCGGCAGGCCGTGCTCGAGCATCCCGTCGGGGTGGTCGAGATGGCGCAGGTCCTCCACGCCGACCTGTGCGCAGGCGCTGCGCTGCTCCGTCTCCCGCAGCGGCGCGACGATCTCGGGCGGCTCCGCCATCCCGGCCTCGCCGCGGGTCAGCAGCAGATAGGACACCTCCACCCCCGCGGCGGTCCAGGCGGCCACGGCGGCGGAGGCGCCGTACTCCATGTCGTCGGGATGCGCGACGACGCAGAGCACGCGGCGCAGGCCGTCCTCGGGCAGCGGAGGAAGGGCGGTGGGAGCATCCATGACGACACCCTAGGCGCGCACGAGCTCCCGGTCGAGGGAGGCGCCGAGCCCGGCCTCGAGGTCGCGGACCAGGCGGTTCACGGCCGCGCGCCCGGCACGGTTCGCCCCGATGGTGGAGGCGCCCGGTCCGTGGCCGACGAGGTGGATGCGGGGATCGGCGGCAACGGCGGTGCCGTCCATCGCGATCCCGCCGAGCGGGCCGGTGAGGCCCAGCGGTCGCAGATGGCGCAGCTCGTGCCGGAACCCGGTGGCCCAGAGGATCGCGTCCACCGGGGTGCGCGTCCCGTCGGCCTCGATCACGCCGTCCGGCACGATCCGGGTGAACATCGGCCGACGGTCCAGGATCCCGCGGTGTGCGGCGCGGCGCAGCGCCGGGGTCCACAGCAGCCCGGTGTGGGAGACGACGCTGCCGACGGGGCGCCCCTCCCGCACCGCGTCCCACACCCCGGCGACGGCCTCGCGTCCGGTCTCCTCGGTGAACTCGTCCTCGCGGAAGATCGGCTCGCGACGCGTGTACCAGCGGGTTTCGCCCACCTCGGCGATCTCCTGGAGGTGGCCGAGCGCGCTGATCCCACCGCCGACCACCGCGACCCGCTGACCGGCGAACTCGTCGGCGGCGACGTACTCGGCGGTGTGCAGCTGCCGGCCGCGGAACCCCGCCGCCCCGGGAACCGCGGGCACGAAGGGCCGGGTCCAGGTGCCGGTCGCGTTCAGCACCGCACGGGTGCGCAGCACGGGCAGCGCCCGTCCGTCGGCCCCGACCGCGCGGACCAGGAGGGGCCCCTGCCGCTCCCCCGCACCTGCCGGATCGTCCTCGACGCGGATGACGCGCACGGACCGACGGATCGCGAGCCCCGTCCGCGCCTCGAACTCGGCGAAGTAGGCCGGCACCGCGATGTTCGCGGGGACGTCGCCGCCGACCTCCGGGGCCGGGGCGTCGGGCAGCTCGCGGATGCCGTTGACGGTGGCCATGGTGAGGCTGTCCCAGCGGTGGCGCCATGCCCCGCCGGGGCCGTCCTCGGCGTCGAGCACGACGACGTCGTCCACGCCGCGTCGGCGCAGGTGGTAGGCGGCGGAGAGGCCTGCCTGCCCGGCCCCGATCACGACGGCGTCGAGAAGTTCCATGTCCGGCGCAACCCGGCTGCGGCCTGCGGCGTTCCCGGAGGCGAGCAGGCTCACGCCGTGACGGCGCGCGCCTCGGGCAGGACGGCGCGGGCGGCCTCGAGCCCGCGGGAGAGGTCCGCCCAGAGGTCCTCGAGGTCCTCGAGGCCGACGCTGAGGCGCACGGTCCCCTCGCTCACCCCGCAGGCCTCCCGCTGGGCGGGGGTGAGATGGGAGTGGGTGGTGCTCGCCGGGTGGCAGACCAGCGACCGGGCATCGCCCAGATTCACGGCGAGGGACCACAGCTCCAGCGCGTCGCAGAAGGCCGCCGCCGCGTCCTCACCGCCGTGCAGGTCGATCGAGAACACGCCCGAGGTGCCGCGGGGGAAGTCCCGGGCGACGAGATGGCGGTCCGGCCGGCCGGGGAGGGAGGGATGGTGCACCTCGGCCACCTCGCCGGCGGCGGCGAGACGTCCGGCGAGCGCGGTCGCATCCGTGCTGATCTTGCGCAGACGCAGGTCGAGCGTCTCGATGCCGACGAGGATCTGCTGGGCGCTGGTCGCGGGCAGGGTCGCCCCGAGATCGGTGACGTACTTGGCACGGGCGTAGGCGAGCAGCCCCGAGCCGCCGCGCGCGTACTCGTCGGCGAAGGTGACGCCGAAGCGGCGGTTGCGGGTGGTCAGGCGCTCCCACCGCTCGGGACATCGCCGCGGGTCGAAGCGTCCGGTGTCCACGATCAGGCCCGCGATCGTGGTGCCGTGGCCGCACAGGTACTTCGTGGCGGAGTGGACGACGACGTCGGCGCCGTGGTCGCCGGGACGGTAGAGGGCGGGGCTGGCGAGGGTCGAGTCGACGATCACCGGGACGTCATGGGCGTGCGCGATGGCAGTGAGGGCGTCGAGGTCCAGCAGCTGCGCTCCCGGGTTCGCGATCGACTCGACGATCGCGGCGCGGGTGTGCGAGGTGAACGCCGCTTCCCAGGCGTCGAGGTCCCAGGGGTCCGCCACGGTGGTGGTCACGCCGAGGTCGGCGAGGGTGTCGTCGAGCAGCTCGGTGGTGCCGCCGTAGAGGCGCGAGGAGGCGACGACGTGCCCGCCCGGCGCCGCGAGGGCGCACAGCGCGATCGTCGTCGCGGCCTGTCCCGAGGCGACGGCGATCGCCCCGATCCCGCCCTCGAGCGCCGTGATCCGCTGCTCGAGGACCTCGGTGGTGGGGTTCCCGGAGCGGGAGTAGGCGAATCCGTCGGCCCGTCGCTCGAACAGGGCGCGCAGAGACGAGTGGCTGGTCTGCGCGTAGGCGCTCGAGGCGTAGATCGGTGGGGTGAGGGCGCGGTGCGTGTCTGCCCGCGTCCAGCCCGCGTGGATGCCTGCGGTGCTCATGGCGCCTCCCTGCCGTGCTCGATGTCCGTCCTGTGCGATCCATCGTGCGCCGGCGCGGGCGGGCGCGGCGAGAAACGTGACGAAGTGTGGCGCGGTGTCAGCCGCGCCGTGTCAATCGATAGCGCCGATCGGCTCGCGCTTCTCGGCCTGGAACTGGTCCTCGATGCGTCCCAGCGCCCAGTAGGCGGAGATCGAGATCTGCTCGCGGGGGATGCCGGCGTCCTTGACCAGGAGGCGACGCAGCTGCTTCGTGATGCCGCGCTCGACGTGGCAGAAGACGTCCAGGCCCTCGTGGTCCGAGAGGTCCAGCGCCGCGACCTCGTCGAGCAGCTGCTCGCGCGCGCCGAGCACCCAGCGCAGCTCGACGCCCTCGGGGTGCTGGAGCTCGAGTCGATCGTCCTCGTGGTCCAGGTGGATCAGAGCGAGACCGCGGGCGTCCGGGTCCATCGCCTCGAGGCCGGCGGCGATCGCGGGCAGCGCGGCGTGGTCGCCGATGAGCAGGTGGCTCGTCGCGTCGGCCGCGGGTGACCAGCCGCCGCCGGCGCCGTTCATGGCGATGAGGTCGCCGGGCTGGGCCTCGTCGGCCCAGCGGGCGGCGACGCCGTGGTCGTCCTCGCCGGAATCGCCGTGCAGGACCACGTCGATCTCGATCTGCTGCGCCGCATCGTCCCAGCGGCGCACGGTGTAGGTGCGGCGGGTCGGGAGCAGCTCGGGGCTCTCCGCGCGCAGGGCGTCGAGGTCGTACGGGGGCTGCAGACCGGAGCCGGGGGCGGGAAGGAGGAGCTTCACGTAGGCGTCGGTCTGGACGTTGCGGTGCAGGGTGGTGAAGCCCTCGCCGCCGAGGGTGAGGCGCAGCAGGCGCGGGGAGATGCGGGTCTTGCCCAGCACCTCGAGCACGGCCTGGGGGCGCGGCGCCCTGGGACGGCGCGCGGCGGGCGCCTCGGCGGACGGGGACTGGGCGGTGGTGGTCTGCATGCCCTCCACATTACGCTACTTCCGTATTACGTAAATCCGTGCCGGGCTCCCGTCGGCGCCTCAAGACGTGCGCCCTGCCCTGTCGCAGCGCGGCCCACTAGGCTGGCGCGCATGAGCACCTCGCCCGCCGCAGAGACGGACGTCGTCGTCGTGGGCTCCGGCCCCAACGGTCTCGCGGCCGCGGTCACCTTGGCCCGGGCCGGGCTCACGGTCCACGTCCTCGAGTCGCAGGAGACGATCGGGGGCGGGGCGCGGACCCTCGACCTGGGCCTCGCGCCCGGCATCGTCCACGACCTCTGCTCCGCGGTGCACCCCCTCGCGCTCGCCAGCCCCTTCTTCGCGGAGTTCGACCTCGCCGCGCGCGGCGTGCGCGCGATCGCCCCCGAGGCCTCCTACGCGCAGCCTCTCGACGACGCCCCCGCCGCGATCGCCTGGCGGGATGTGGAGCGGACCGCCGACGGCCTCGGCGCCGACGGGCCGGCCTGGCGCGCGCTGCTGGGCACGCTCTCCCGCGACCAGGACCTCGTCGTCGAGCTCGCCCTCGGCGACAAGCGCTCGGTGCCCTCCGCGCTGCTGACCGCACGGACCCTGCGCGCCGCCCCGCTGTTCGGTGCGCTGCTCGCCCTCCAGGGGACCCCGGCCTGGGACCTCCCCTTCCGCACCGAGCGCGCCCGCGCCCTGCTCACCGGGGTGGCGGCGCATGCGATCGGACAGCTTCCCTCCCTCGCGCTCGGCGCCACCGCCTCGCTGCTGGGCACCATCGCGCACGGGGTGGGCTGGCCGATCCCCGTCGGCGGCTCCCAGGCGATCGTCGACGCGCTGGTGGCGGACCTGCGCGCCCACGGCGGGACCGTGACCGCCGGGCACCATGTGCAGACCTGGCGGGACGTGCCCCCGGCCCGCGCCGTGCTGCTGGACATCCCCGCACCCGCCGCCGCGGACGTCCTCGCCAACCGGCTCCCCCGCCCCCTCGAGGCGATGCTGCGGAAGGTGCCCCACGGGGACGGCGCCGCCAAGGTCGACTTCGTGCTGTCCGGGCCGGTGCCGTGGCGCGACCCCGACGTCGGCCGTGCCGGGACCCAGCATCTCGGCGGCACCCGCGCCGAGATGGCCCGCACCGAGGCGGAGGTCGCCTCCGGGCGCTTCCCCGACCGTCCTCTCACCCTGGTCAGCGACCCGTCCGTCGTCGATCCCGCACGGATCCGTGGCGGGCTGCGACCGCTGTGGACCTATGCGCATGCACCGGCCGGGGACCGCACCGACCCGACCGAGCGCGTCACCGCGCAGATCGAGCGCTTCGCCCCCGGCTTCCGCGACCTCGTCGTCGCCTCCCGCGCCGTGCCCGCGGCGGAGATGATCCACCACAACCCCGCCCTCGTCGGCGGTGACATCTCCCAGGGCAGGGTGACGATGGCGCGGATGATCGCGCGGCCCACCCCGCTGCCGGACCCCTACCGCCTGGGCCGCACGGGCTGGTACCTGTGCTCCTCGGCGACGCCTCCGGGGCCGGGCGTGCACGGGATGGCGGGGCTGCACGCAGCCTCCCGCGTGCTGCGGACGGAGTTCGGTATCAGGGAGCTGCCGAGCCTCGCCCCCACCCCCGGGCGAGCCCAGGAGCCATCAGTCTGAGGGATCGGATCCCGCATTCTGCTCAGCGGGATGGGATGGACTGCTCACATCGCCCGGTCGCCGCGTTGCACCGTGAACGGGTGAGGCGCAGGATGGCTCACCGTGAATTCTCCGACCCCTCCAGATCCCTCCGTCCAGCCCCCTGAGCGGACGCCCGGCGACGCCGCCGGGGTCACCGTGGACCCCGCCGACACGCCTGAGGCGCACAACCCCAGCGGCCGCACCTTCATGGGCCAGCCCGGCCCGCTCGCGAACCTGTTCAGCGTCGAGCTGTGGGAGCGCTTCAGCTTCTACGGAATGCAGGGCATCCTCGCGATCTACATGTACTTCGCCGCGACCGACGGCGGTCTCGGCATCGACGAGGGCACCGCCCTCGGAATCGTCGGCGCCTACGGCGGCTCCGTCTACCTCTTCTCGATCCTCGGCGCGCTGGT
This sequence comes from Brachybacterium atlanticum, assembly GCF_025669985.1. Taxonomy (NCBI): domain Bacteria; kingdom Bacillati; phylum Actinomycetota; class Actinomycetes; order Micrococcales; family Dermabacteraceae; genus Brachybacterium; species Brachybacterium atlanticum. Next base: position 138,623 of record NZ_JAKJJW010000004.1, read on the forward strand.
CTCCGACCGCCTGCTCGGCCCGGAGAGGACCCTCTTCGGCTCCGCCGTGATGATCATGTTCGGCCATATCGCCCTGGCACTGGTCCCGGGCGTGGTCGGCCTCGGCCTCGGCCTGCTGCTGGTGGGCGTGGGCTCGGGCGGTCTGAAGTCGACCGCCGCCACGCTGGTCGGCGCGCTGTACACGCGCGACGACCCGCGCCGCGACGCCGGCTTCTCGATCTACTACATGGGCATCAACATCGGCGGCCTGCTCGGTCCGCTGGTGACAGGCATCGCCCAGCAGCAGTGGGGCTTCCACCTCGGCTTCGGCCTCGCCGCGGTCGGCATGGCGATCGGCCTTCTGCAGTACGTGCTGACCCGCAAGGGACTTCCTGCGAGCGTGCACACCGTCCCGGATCCGCTGCCCCGCGCGCAGCGACCCCTGTGGGCCCTGATCGCCGTCGGCGCCGTGGTCCTCGTGGCAGTGCTCGCCGCGACCGGCGTGCTGAACGCCCAGAACCTCGCGACCGTCGTCGCGGCCCTCGCCGTCGTCGGCGCCGTCGTGATCTTCGCGATCCTGCTCGCCTCGAAGAAGCTCGACTCCGACGAGCGCTCCCGGGTGGTCTCCTTCATCCCGCTGTTCATCGGCACGGCCGCGTTCTTCGCGCTGTTCCAGCAGCAGTTCACGGTCATCACCCTGTACTCGGACACCCGCCTGGACCGCGAGATCCTGGGTTGGGAGATGCCGATCTCGTGGGTGCAGTCCTTCAACCCGTTCTTCATCATCGTGCTCGCCCCGGTGATGGCGGCGCTGTGGACGAAGCTCGGCACGCGCCAGCCGATCACCCCGCGCAAGTTCGGTGTGGGCATCATCCTGATGGGCTCGGCCTTCCTGCTGTTCCTGCCGATGGCCGCCGTCGTCTCGGTGCCGGTGCTGTGGATCGCCATGATCATGCTGGTGGCGACCGTCGGCGAGCTGTGGCTCTCCCCCGTCGGCCTCTCGCTGGCCACGAAGCTCGCGCCGCGGTCGTACCCGGTGATGATGATGGCGCTGTACAACCTCTCCGTGGCGCTCGGCACCGCGCTCTCCGGCGCCCTCGCGGGCTTCTACTCCGCGGAGAACGAGGTGGGCTACTTCGGCGTGCTCGGCGCCGTGACCATCGCGATCGGCGTGCTCATGCTGCTGGTCGCGAAGCCCGTCGGTCGGGCCATGCGCGGGGTGCGCTGACCGACCCCGCCCTCGCGCGCAGCTCCGGGAGCCGCTCCACCTCTGGGTGGGGCGGCTCCTGTGCTGTCGGGGACGGTCCGCCCGGTCCTCAGCTGTCGAGGACCGGCGGAGGGCGTGCACCGGAGACGGCCAGGGAGTCGCCGACGAACGGCGGGAACCGGTCGACGAGGTCACGTGCCCTGGATCCTCCGGGCACCGCCCGACATCAGGGCCGGTCGGTCCGGTCCGCCTCCCCGTCGCGGCGCAGCAGGCCGACGAGCGCGAGCATCAATGCCGGGCCGCCGCGGAACACGCCGTCCTCATGGGTGAGCACCCCGCAGTCGGCGAGGTCGCCGAGGTCGTGCATGACGTGCAGCAGCCGCGCGAGGGCGCGGGGCTCGTGCTCCGGGGGCGGAAGCTCCGGCCCGGGCGGGAGGCGCAGCCCTTCGTCCCCGCAGGCCACCAGGAGCGCCGCGATGGTGTCGGGCATGCCGCGGAACCCGCCGTCCTCGGCGCCGCGGGCCTGACGGCCCAGCAGCGCGGCGGTGATCAGGGCGTGCCCGAACTCGACGAAGCCCTCGGCGTCCTCCGGCGCTGCCGCCGGGACCGGGCCGACGGCGGCGCGGACCCGGCCGTCCGCGAGCTCGAGCCAGCCGCCGTCCAGCAGCGTGGTCCACACCCCGGCCAGCTCCGGCCGGTCCCAGAGGCTGCGGGCGCTGCCGTCGAGGCCGAGGTGCTCGAGCAGCTCCGCGGTGGTCTCCCTCCCCGGTGCGCCGGTCGCGGTCGCGCGCCGTCCCTCGCCGATCACCTCCAGGACGCCCACGGCCCGCCGCACCAGGGGGCAGTCGAGATAGGGGCCGACGCCCTCCTGCTCGGCGAGCTCGCCGAGCGGCTCGCCGTCGTCCTCGAGCGCCGGCAGGAACCAGGGCCAGTCCCGCTCCTCCGCCTCGTCGCGGCGGCGCAGCGCGCGCTCGAGCAGCGGGTCGAAGGGCGTCGAGGGCTGCGCGAGCCGGCCGGTGCCGGAGACGGCCAGGCGCTCCGCGTCGGGCAGGGAGTGGAACCAGTGCAGGTAGTCCGCGAGCGCCTCCTCGTCCTCGAGGTCCACCCCGAGCGAGAGCCCGTGGCCCAGCACGTTGGTGGAGAAGGAGCGGCGGGTGGGATCGTCGGCGGCCTCGAGCGCGGCGAACTCGAGCTCGTGCAGCAGAGCCGGCGCCTCGGCCTCGCGCATCGAGCCGGGCGCCCATCGGCCGGTCTCGACGAGGAAGTCGACCAGGCGGCGCAGCACCGGCACCATGTCCATCAGCTGCTCGCGCGGCTGGACGACGGTGCGGGGCACCACCTCGGTCAGCAGCTCCCGGGTGAGTGCGGCGGTCCACAGCCCCACCTCCGGGCTCCCCAGCCGCTCGGCCTTCAGCCGCAGCAGGGTCTCGAGGGTGCGCACCTCGTCGAGGGCGGGGGCGTCCTCGTCGGTCCGCAGGCGCCAGGCCCCGTACTCGGACAGCACGCGGTCCCGCTCCTCCCGTCCCTGCTCCTGCTGCGCCATTCCCCCAGCATGCCGTCCCACCGCCGGGGATTCCAGCGCTCACAGGCCGCCGCGCCGGAGCGACCCGCGTTCAGCAGCTTCTGCGTACAGGCGCGGCACGCGCTGTTCCTGCGCTGTGCAGGCGATCGTCACCCTCCCGTCGCGGGGGCTCGCGAGAATCCGATGGACCCGCCCGGCCCGGCGGGGGAAGATGCATGTGCTCGGTCCACGAGCTCCTCCTGTGCTCCCGGGCCGTCGCACTTCGACGACGACGGGAAGGAGGTGGCGCGATGCCCCAGGTCAGGGTCTACAACCTCGGCTACGACCCGAAGACCGGGATCGGCGAGCTGCTCCACACCACCACGGTGCGCCACGCTTTCGGGATGATCCGCCGCGAGGTCGCCAATCCCGTCGAGCTCACGATGGTCGACCAGCGGATCGTGCCCCTAGCCCTCGAGCTCACCCGCGAGCTGAGCGGCGCCTGGGTCGAGGGGGCGGGGCGCCGCTCCGTCGGCTTCAGCTATCGCGCGGTCCACGAGCGGGACCACTGGACCTGCGCGTACTGCGGCCGCAGCGTCTCGCGCGCGCCGGCGTGCGAGGCGCTGCTGGCCACCGTGGACCACATCCTGCCCGTCTCCCGCGGGGGTCGCTCCTCCTGGACGAACCTCGTCTCGGCGTGCAAGGGGTGCAACAACCGCAAGGCGGACCGCACCCCCGCGGAGGCCGGGATGCCGCTGCGCTTCGCGCCCTACGATCCGGCCGTCTCCTACCGGGTGGGAGGACACGTCGAGGACCTCCCGGTGCTGCTCGGCGCCTGATCAGGGCGTGGCACGGGCCGACGTGACCAAGAACCCACCAGCCGCGACCTGCTGGTATCTCATCTATGAGTTACTGTCGGCGCATGACTGAGACCACGGAGTTCCTCCCCCGGATCGGCGCTCTGGTGCGCGACGCGCGCCAGCAGTCCGGTCTCACGCAAGCCCAGCTCGCCACGACCCTCGGCACCAGCCAGAGCGCGATCAACCGCATCGAGAAGGGCCAGCAGAACCTCACCCTGGAGATGATCTCCCGGATCGGCAGGGCACTGGACTCGGAGATCGTGGGCATGGGCACCTCGGGCCCGAGCCATCTGCGTGTGCACGGCGAGACCACGCTCTCCGGCGCGATCGACGTCAAGAGCTCCAAGAACGCCGGCGTCGCGCTGCTGTGCGCCTCGCTGCTGAACACCGGCACCACCGTGCTGCGCAAGGTCGCGCGCATCGAGGAGGTCAACCGACTGCTCGAGGTGCTGACCTCCATCGGTGTGAAGGCCACCTGGCTGAACGAGCTGGGCGACCTCGAGCTGCGCGTCCCCGCGACCCTCGACCTCAGCTCGATCGACGAGGGCGCCGCGCGCCGCACCCGCTCGATCATCATGTTCCTGGGCCCGCTGCTGCACCGCGCGGGGAAGTTCCAGCTCCCCTACGCCGGGGGCTGCGACCTCGGCACCCGCACCGTCGAGCCGCACATGGCGGCGCTGCGCCACTTCGGCCTGGACGTCGTCGCGACCGACCACAACTACCAGGCGACCACCGCCGTCGGCACCGGCCCGACCCGCCCGATCGTGCTCACCGAGCGCGGCGACACCGTCACGGAGAACGCCCTGCTGGCCGCCGCCCTGTACGAGGGCGAGACGATCATCCGCAACGCGAGCCCGAACTACATGGTCCAGGACCTGTGCTTCTTCCTCGAGAAGCTCGGCGTGCGGATCCAGGGCATCGGCACCACCACCCTGGTCGTCCACGGCACCTCCTCGATCTCTACCGACGTCGACTACGCCCCGAGCGAGGACCCGATCGAGGCGATGAGCCTGATCTCCGCCGCGATCGTCACCCGCTCCTCGATCACCGTGCGCCGCGTGCCGATCGAGTTCATGGAGATCGAGCTCGCCCTGCTGGAGGAGATGGGCCTGCGCTACGACCGCTCCGAGGAGTACCTGGCGGAGAACGGCAAGACCCGCCTGGTGGACATCACCACCCATCCCAGCGACCTGCGCGCCCCGGCGGACAAGATCCACCCCATGCCCTTCCCGGGCCTGAACATCGACAACCTGCCCTTCTTCGCCGTGATCGGGGCGACCGCGCAGGGGCAGACGCTGCTGCACGACTGGGTGTACGAGAACCGCGCGATCTACCTCACCGAGCTCACCAAGCTCGGCGCGAACGTGAAGCTCATGGACCCGCATCGCGTCCTCCTCGAGGGACCCACCCGCTGGTCCGGCGCGGAGCTGGTGTGCCCGCCCGCGCTGCGTCCGGCGGTCGTGATCCTGCTGGCGATGCTCGCCGCGAAGGGCACCTCCGTGCTGCGCAACGTCTACGTCATCAACCGCGGCTACGAGGACCTCGCCGAGCGCCTGAACAAGCTCGGCGCGCGCATCGAGACCTTCCGCGACATCTGAGCGGTCCCTCCCGCACCGCCGACTGCCCGGTGGGTCGCGCGGGAGAGCGGTCCCGACCTGGATAGGATCGACGGATGACCAGCAAGGAGAAGCGCGCCCGGCCCGTCATCGGCCGGGCCGGCTCGTACGAGAAGGGCGTCGCCCGCCGGCAGGAGATCCTCGAGCGTGCCGCCGAGGTGTTCCGCGCGCGAGGGGCAGACGGCACCTCGCTGCGCCGGATCGCGACGGCGATCGGGGTGTCCCACGCGGCGCTCCTGCACTACTTCGACTCCCGCGAGCAGCTGCTGGTGGCGGTCTACGAGCACGCCGAGGCGAAGCGCGACACCTCGGGCGACGCCGCGGAGTCGGCGATGGACGTGCTGGTCAAGGCCGCGATGATCAACATCGGCGTGCCCGGCATGGTCGAGCTGTACACGACGCTGGTCGCCTCGGCGCTGGCCGCCGACGGCACGCCCTCGAACGAGTTCTTCACCGACCGCTTCGAGCGCATCCGCACGGAGCTGACCGAGCGCCTGGCCGCAGAGCAGGCCGCCGGAAAGGTCCGCGACGACGTCGAGCCCGCCGACATGGCGGCCCTCCTCGTCGCGGCCTCCGACGGCCTGCAGATCCAGTGGCTGCTCGAGCCCTCGGTCGAGCTCGAGCGCACCCTGGCGACCTTCTCCGTGCTGCTGGCTCGCCCGGCTACGTCCTGAGGCTGCCGCGCAGATCGGGGACGTCGGAGAGCAGACGCCGGGTGTACTCGGCCTGCGGGGCGAAGATGACCTCCTCCGTCGACCCGCGCTCGACGACCCTGCCCCGCTCCATCACCGCGACCCGGTCCGCCAGATAGCAGGCCTGACCGATGTCGTGCGTGATGAACAGGACCGTCAGGCCCAGCTCGCTGCGCAGGTCGTGCAGCACGTTCAGCACGTTCACCCGCAGCGTCGCGTCCAGCATGCTGGTCGCCTCGTCGGCCAGCAGCACCTTGGGCCGCATCATCAGCGCCCGCGCGATCATGATGCGCTGGCGCTGCCCGCCGGACATCTGGTGCGGGAACTTGTGGAGCACGTCGCGGGGGAGCATGTCCACGTAGCCCAGGCACTCCTCGATCAGCGCATCGGCCTCGTCGGAGGGGATCCTCGCGAGCGCGAGGCTGCGCCGCAGCAGGGAGCCGACGGTGAAGAACTGGTTGAAGGAGGCGAAGGGGTCCTGGAAGACCGCCTGCACCTCCGACCAGTAGTCCCGCAGCCCCTTCCCGGACAGGGAGGTGACGTCCTGGCCGCGGAACGATATGGTGCCCGAGGTGACGGGCATCAGACGCAGCAGCATGCGGGCGAGGGTCGACTTGCCCGAGCCCGACTCCCCCACCACGGCGAGCACGCTCGCCTCGGGGAACTCGAGGCTGACGTCGTCGACCGCGACCACGGTGCCGCCGGCGACCGAGAACTCCTTGGTCACGTTCGTGCAGGACAGCAGCACCTCGCGCTCCGCGCGGCTGCGGGTGATCATCTCGGGGGTCTCGATCATCGGGCCCCCACCTCCTTCTCGGGCGCAGGGGCAGCAGGAGCGGCGGGGCCGGCGGCGCCCGCGTCGAGACCGGCGCGCCGCCGGCCCCGCTCCCAGGTCTCCCGGCTGGGATCCAGCACCGAGGACAGCAGCGTCCTGGTGTAGTCGTGCTCCGGCTGCTCGACGAGCCGACGGGTGGGTCCGGTCTCGACGATCCGCCCGCCGCTCATGATGGCGAGCCGGTCCGAGACCTGCGAGAGCACCGGCAGGTCGTGCGTCACGAAGACGACGCCCGACATGATCCGCTGCTCCACCATCGCCAGCAGCATCTCCACCAGCATCCGCTGGCTGGAGACGTCGAGCGCTGAGGTGGGCTCGTCCGCGATCAGCAGCCGGGGGTTCTGCAGCGTGGAGATCACCGTGATCATGCGCTGCTTCATCCCGCCGGAGAGCTGGTGCGCGTAGGAGTCCAGCACCCGCACCGGCATCTCGAGCATCTTCAGGCGTTCCCGGGCGAGGTCGAGCGCCTCGTCCCGGCTCACCCGCGGGTCGTGGGCGCGCATCACGTCATGCACGAGGCTGCGGATCCGCAGGGTGGGGCTGATGGAGTTCATCGCCCCCTGCGGCAGCATCGACACGGTCCGCCCCCGGTAGGGGCGGTGCCGCTTGAGGTCCGCGACCGAGAGGGTGGAGAGGTCGATGCTCTCCCCGTCGATCTCGAGCGTGCCGGACAGGACGTACAGCGGCGGGGTCGCGATCATCGCCAGGGCGTTGCCCAGCGTCGTCTTCCCGCAGCCGGACTCCCCGGCCAGTCCCAGGATCTCCCCCTCGCCGAGCTCCAGGGACACCCCGTCCACGGCGGTGAAGTCCTTCTCCCCACCGCCGTAGACGCAGCGGATGTCGTGCGCCCGGGCGAGGATCGCCCGCTCCGCGCGGGCGGGGGCGGCGTCGTCGTGGCTCATGCGAGCTCCTTCCCTCGTGGCGCGCCGGTGGGGTCCTGCACGGTGCGGGCCGTCTGCGCGGCGAGCAGGCGCGCCTCCTCGGCGCGCCGGGCCGCGGCCTGCTTCATCTGCTTGCGCTTGCCGCGACGCAGGCGCGGGTTGAACACCTCGTCGAGGCTGGACTGCAGGAGCAGGAAGCCGAACGAGACCAGGGTCAGCACGATCGTCGGAGGGAGGAAGGCCCACCAGGCGCCGCCGCCCACGGCCTGGAACGCGAGCGCCCAGTGCAGCTGGATGCCCAGCGAGTTCGCCCCCGACGGGCCGAGGCCCAGCATCGACAGGGAGGACTCGGCGAGGATCGCGCCGGCGACCTGCAGGACGAACGCCATCACCGTGTACGACAGGATGTACGGCAGCACGTCCCGCAGGAGGATGCCGGGCAGTCGTGCCCCGGAGAGCCGGGCCACGTCGATGTGCTCCCTCGTCGCGACCGACGAGGCCTGGGCGCGGACGGCGCGGGCGGTCCAGGGCCACGAGGTGATGCCGATGACCACCGCGAGCGACCAGATGCTGCTCTGGGGCAGCGAGATCGAGATGAGGATCAGCACGATGATCGACGGGATCGCGAGGACCACGTTGGTGGTGCCCATGAGCAGCTCCTCGAACCAGCCGCCGATGTAGCCGGCGACGAGGCCGACGATCACCCCGATGACGGTGGCGACGATCCCCGCGACCAGGCCGATGATCAGCGAGGTGCGGGTGCCGGCCATGAGCACCGCGAGCACGTCGTGGCCGAAGTTGTCCGATCCGAGCGGGAGGCCCGCGCCGGGCGGGTCGTACAGCGAGGCGACCTTCTCCCCGGGCCCGGTGGGATAGACGTAGCCGGCCAGGCCCAGCAGGATCACGCCGACGACGAGGACCAGCGCGATCCAGAAACGGCCCGAGAAGTTCAGGGAGCGTAACGGGTTGCCGCGCGGGGCGGCTTTCTCGTCGGCGAGGGGGGCGTTGGGTGTGCTCATGTCACTTCTCCCCTGCGCTCGCCGCGCGGATGCGCGGGTCGATGATGCCGTAGGCGATCTCCACCAGGAAGTTCGCCACGAGCACCGCGACGGTGATGATCAGCGTGACCGCCTGGATGACCGGGTAGTCGTTCTGCGTGATCGCGTTGAACAGCAGGGTCCCGACCCCTGGATAGCTGAAGACCAGCTCGGTGATCAGCGCGCCCCCCACGAGGGTGCCGATCGCGAGCGCGAGCCCGGTGATCTGAGGGAGCATCGCGTTGCGGAAGATGTACTGGGTGATCCTGTTGTCGCGGATGCCCATGGCGCGGGCGTAGTTGACGTAGTCGCCGCCCAGCTCGTAGATCGCCATGGAGCGCATGCCCACCGCCTGCCCGCCGATGAACACGACCACCAGCGAGAGGAAGGGCAGCCAGTAGTAGCTCACCGCGTCCCAGAGGAACGCGACGGAGAACTCCGGGGTGAGCCCCAGCGAGTAGGCGCCGCCGACGGGGAAGATCCCCGCCACCACCGCGAAGCCGTACAGCAGCAGGATGGACAGGCAGTAGTACGGCATCGCGGAGAGGAACAGGGCGCTGGTGAAGACGCTGCGGTCCCAGTTCCCGCCGCGGAACGCCGCGATCGCGCCGACCAGGTTTCCGGCGATCCATCCGATCAGCACCGCGGGCAGCTGCACCGCGATCGACCAGGGCAGGGCCTGGCCGATCAGGTCGTTGACCGAGGCCGGGTAGTTGGCGAAGGACGTGCCGAGGTCACCGGTGAACACCTTGCCGAGGTAGGTCAGGAACTGCTGCCACAGGGGCGCGTCCAGACCGAACTCGGCGACGAAGCCTTCGTAGATCGCCTTCTGCTGCTCGCCGGTGACGGAGCCTCCGCGGGCGAGGTTCGAGACGATGACGTCGACGGGATTGCCCGGGACGAGCCGGGGCAGCAGGAAGTTGAGGCTCACTGCTGCCACCAGCGCGACCAGGTACCAGCCCGACTTGCGGGCGATGTATCGGCCGAGGGTCACGGGAGGCTCAGCCGCCGATCTTCTTCAGCTGGAAGATCCATTCGTTGCCGGCGCCGCGGAACATCGGCGGGGCGTAGTCGTTGTCCTCGGCGGGCCAGTTCGACCAGTTGCTCGCGTTGAACTCGAAGAACTCGTCGGGGCGGTACATCAGCGGGAAGGCGGGCACCTCGGCGCGGTAGATGTCGTCCAGCGCCGTGAGCGCCTCGAGCTTGGTCGCGTCGTCCGGAGCGGCCGCCGCCGTGGCGAGCAGGTCGTTGACCTCGCCGTTCTCCCAGCGCCCGAAGTTGCGGTAGGCCGTCTGCCCCAGCGGCGCCATCTCGACGTTGCTCATCACGTCGCTGAAGCGCTGCCACGGGGTGGAGGGTCCGGTGCCGGCGACGTACCAGCAGGCCATGTCGAAGTCGCCGTTCTGGATGGCGGTCTGGGTCTGCGCCTGCTGGGGGAAGTTCGTGCTGGCGTCCACGCCGATGGCCTGGAGGTTATTGGCGACGACCTCGAGGGCGGCGTTCCAGTCGGTCCAGCCCTGCGGCGTGATGAGCTTCCATGGGCCGAGCTTCTGGCCGTCCTTGGCGTAGAAGCCGTCGGCGCCCTTGGCGTAGCCGGCTTCCTGGAGCAGGGACTCGGCCTTCGCGGCGTCGAAGGTCCAACCGTCGGCGGCGGCCTTGTCCCGGTCCAGCCACTGGTCCTCGGCGCCGTCGGGGATGATCAGCGAGGCGAGCACCTGGGAGGAGTAGCCGCTCATGGCGGTCTCCGCGATCGAGGCGTAGTCCACCGCATGCGCGAGGGCCCGGCGCACGGTGGGATCGTCGAGGCCCGGCTTCGTGGTGTTGATCAGCAGCATCGGCATCGAGCCCGGGGAGAAGTACGGCTTCTCGCGCAGGTAGGTGCCCACCGGCTTCCCGCTCTCCCACATCTTCCAGATCTGGGGGACGAACTGCTGCATCACGTCGAGCTCGCCGTTCTGGAACTTCAGGTTGCCGTCCTCGTTGGACTTGAAGATCGGGTGGATGATCTTCGTCATCGCGGGCAGACCGCCGTAGAAGTCCTTGCCCCAGTACTCCTCGTGGCGGGCGAGGATGATCTGGGTCTGGTCCGCGAGCTCGAGGGTGAAGGGCCCGGTGCCCATGGCCTCGGTGGTCTCCCAGCCGGCGATCTTGTTCCCGGTCTCCTGCGCGGCCTTCTCGAACACCGCCTTGGGGACGATGAACTGGGTGGCCAGGGAGTTCAGCACGGCGCCGACGTTCTTGCGCTCCTTGTTCACCGCGATCGAGATCGTGCTGCCGTCGGCCGTCATCTCGTCGACCTCGGTCCAGAAGGCGGCGACGCCCAGGGAGGGGTCGATCTTGCCGAGCTCGAAGGTGTACAGCACGTCCTCGGCCGTGAACTCGCTGCCGTCGTGCCAGGTGATGCCCTCCTGGAGGGTCAGCGTGATCGACTCGCTGCCGGTGATCTCGTGCGAGGCGGCCAGTCCCGGCAGCAGCTCGCCGGTGACGATGTGGAAGCGTAGCAGCGTCTCGTAGATGTACTGGGCGACGTTCGAGGACGCCGGCCAGGCCGGAGCGCCGGCGAAGGTGTTGAAGTTGGTGGGCGGGCTCCACTGGAAGCCGGCGATGAACAGCTGGTCGGCGCCGTCGCCGGCGCGGCCGGAGCCGGCCTGCCCTCCGTTGCCGACGCCGACGAGCTCCTCGCCCCCTCCCCCTCCTCCTCCGCCGGTCGCGCCGCCGCAGGCGGCCAGGGCCGCCGCGCCGCCGAGCACGCCGGTGCCGGCGAGGAATCGGCGGCGTGAGGCGCCGGGACGAGGGAAATCTGCAGACTCGGACATGGAAGACCTGCCTCTCGGGAATCGCTCCGCCGTTGGAGCGCCGGATCGCCGTCGATCCGTGCAGGAATTGAACCGCGCCCGACCCGAAAACCTCCACTGGTAGGCGTCACGGTCCTATAACGATCGTGACCTCGGTCACTGCTTGCTACGGTCGTACGCGCGCGACCTTCTCCCGAAACCGGTCCTCAGAGGCGCGCCGACATCTGTGCCCGGGCCACGATCTGTCGCGCCGCGATGTCCGCGCCCGCGAGCAGCGGCGAGGGCACCCCCGGGGCCGCCCCGATCGCGGAGCCCGGCTGGGTGGACTGCGCGGGGATGCCGAGCACCACGATGGCGGGATCGACCTCACCGTCGGCAGAGACCAGGTTGTGCCCGCCCTCGGCGTCCTCGGCGATCTCCGCGCCGGTCGCCTCCATCGAGTGGGTCTCCACCCCGTCCACGGTGTGGATCCGGGCGCGGCCGGAGTCGAGCAGGGCGCGCAGCAGCGGATCGTCCGTGTCCGGGACCTTCCCCTTGGACATCCGTGTCTCGAGCAGCACCTCGGAGGAGACCTCCCGACCGGTCACGGCGGAGGAGGCGCGGAAGAGCCCCGCGTCCTCGTCGGCCTCGACCGCGGTGCCGGGTCCGAGGAGCTCGACCACCCCTGCCTCCAGCAGCGCCAGCACCAGGCGCGTCCGCTCCGCCGGCGGGCCCGAGGCGAGGGCGAGCGAGTCGCCGTCGAACCATCCCAGCACGTCACGGGCCAGCGAGACGCCCGTGAAGGCGCCGCGGGCGGTGAGGAGACCGACCTGACGCCGCAGCGCCCCCATCGCCCCGTTGACCGCGGCACGGGGGTGGCGCCAGGGATCGGACATGGAGCCGAGCTCGTCGCGGACCAGGCGGCGCACCAGGCGGGCCCAGCCGTCCGGGCCGACCTCCTCGCCGCGGGTGGGCCGATGCAGCTCCTCGAGGGCCCAGGCCCACTCCTCCTCACCGATCGAGGCCTCGAGCACCGCGTCGATCTCCTCGACGGTCGAGGCGGCCTCGAGCCCGGCGAGCCAGTCGCCGCCGACGGCCTGCGGGCGCAGCTCGCCCAGCGCCTCGAGGTAGACGCGGGCGAACTCGCGGCCGAGCACCGGCCACACCTCGGCGGCGAAGTCGATGCCGCCGCGGGCGGCGAGGGCCGCGAACCACTCCGGGCTCGCCCAGCGCGGCACGAAGGGGCGCACGGAGCGCCCGCCCTCGGGCTTGGAGCGGTAGGGGACGCCGCGCCGCGAGCCGACCAGCAGGCGCGGCTCTCGGCCGCTGGGCAGATAGCGCAGACGGCCGTGCGGATCGCCGTCGACGGGCTCGAACGCGCCGCCCCACTCCTCGGCCAGCTGTCCGAGGACGTCGAAGAGGTTCGCGCCGAGCCCGCGCACCAGCACGTCCTGCCCCGCGGGGAGGCCCGTGAAGTCCCGCTCCGCCGGCATGCCGGGCTCGACGTAGCGCAGGCCGTGACGTGCGGCGAAGCCCGCCAGCTCCTCCACCTCGCGGCTCCGCCGCCCCTGCACCATCCCCTGGGCGAGGACGACGGCGGGCGCGCTCAGCCGGCGACCGTCCTCGAGCACGACGGTGCGCTGCGCGCCCGTGCCCTCGAGGGCGACGGCGCGGCCGAGGACCTCGGTGAGCTCGACGGCGCCCGTCCCCGCGGCGGCCTCGAGCTGGTCGCGGTAGTAGACGCCCTGCAGGCGCCGGGTGGGGAAGGTCACGCCGGTCAGCGCCGACGCCTCCTCCACCACCCACTCCCCCGCCGGGTGCGTGCCCTCGGCCCGGACCCGCCGCGCCCAGTCCACGAGGTCGGGCCCGGGGGCGGGCGGGCCGCTCATGCGGGTCGAGTCGTCGGGATGGACGGTCGTGGCGTCGGCCTGGGTGTTGTTGAGGTACGCCGCCGGCTGGTCGAGGCGCCAGGTCGCGCCGGGTCCGATCGCGAGGGCGTCGAGGAGCGCGACGCGCAGCGGCGCGGCCCCTTCGGCGCGGACGCGCGCGACCAGGCGCAGCACGGTGGCGACGCCGCGGGGTCCGCCCCCGACGATCACCGCGTCGAAGTGCTCCGGGCTCATCGGGGCACGGCGGCGACGGCGTCGGCGCGGATCCCGCCGTGCTCGTCGAGCTCGGCGAGGCGCGCGCCGGTGCGGGTGAACCCGGCCGCGTCGACTCGTGGGCGCTCGCGGGTGTGCTCGCGCACCGCGGGCCGGAGCACGTCCGTCGCCACCTCGCCCGTCGGGGTCAGGATCGCGTCGAGGAGGTCGTGGGCGGTGCGGGGCGCGATCTCCAAAGACATATGGAGAGCTTAAGGGTGCCCAAAGGGTCAGTTCTCGCCGTCGGGTTGTGCATCGGCTCACCCCGCCGGGTCGCTCAGCCCGCGAGCCACTGCGGCTCCACGAGCGCGGGCGCCCCGAAGAGCAGCAGCCGGTTGCACTCCTCCTCGAGCGGCCGCTCGACGACCATCCGGCCGAGCATCCCGAAGTCGAGGTCGACCACGGAGCCCTGCGGGAACTCCTCGGGCTTCCGATCGTGAAGAAGGGCAGGCCGGACTCGATCACGGGCGCGAGGCGCTCGTCGATGCGGTCCGGCTCCATCAGGATCAGGCCCTCGCGCACCCCGTTGCTCGTCACGCGGCGGATCCCGTCCATGACCTGCGATGAGACGCTCTCGTGCTCTCGCCCACCTGCCGTCTTCGGAAGACCCCCGGTGACGGTCCGCGTCGGGCCCCGCGGTGCTAGCGTGCCGGGGTGACCGCTTCGGAACCCCGCTCCCCTGCCTCGCCCACCGCCTCCTCCCCGGAGGATCCCGGCGCACGGATCGGGTTCGATCGCGAGAAGTACATCGAGCTGCAGTCCCGCCACATCCAGCAGCGCCGCGAGGAGATCGGCGGGAAGCTCTACCTCGAGATGGGTGGCAAGCTCTTCGACGACCACCACGCCTCACGGGTGCTGCCCGGCTTCACGCCGGACAACAAGATCGCGATGCTCGAGCGGCTGCGGGACGAGCTCGAGATCCTCGTGTGCCTGAACGCGAAGGACCTCGAGCGCCAGAAGGTCCGTGCGGATCTGGGCATCACCTACGAGGACGACGTGCTGCGGCTGATCGACGTCTTCCGCGAGCGGGGCTTCCTGGTCGAGAACGTGGTCCTCACCCAGCTCGAGGAGAAGAACCACATCGCCCACGCGTTCATCGAGCGCCTGCAGCGCCTGGGCCTCACCGTCGCACGCCACGGGGTGATCCCCGGCTATCCGCAGGACACGGCGCGGATCGTCTCGGAGCAGGGCTTCGGCGCGAACGAGTACACGATCACCAGCCGCGACCTCATCGTGGTCACCGCGCCCGGACCGGGCTCGGGCAAGCTCGCCACCTGCCTCTCGCAGATCTACCACGACCACCAGCGCGGCATCCCCTCGGGCTACGCGAAGTTCGAGACCTTCCCGATCTGGGACCTGCCGCTCGAGCACCCGGTGAACCTCGCCTACGAGTCGGCGACGGCGGATCTCGACGACCTGAATCTCATCGACCCCTTCCATCTCGCCGCCTACGGCACCCAGGTCACGAGCTACAACCGGGACGTCGAGGTCTTCCCGCTGCTGCGCACCCTGCTCGAGAAGCTCACGGGCTCCTCCCCCTACGCCTCCCCCACCGACATGGGCGTGAACCTCGCCGGGTCCTGCATCACGGGCGACGAGGTCTGCCGGGAGGCGGCGCGCCAGGAGATCATCCGCCGCTACTACAAGGCGTTGATGCACGAGCGGATCCAGGACGAGGACGACGTCGTCTCGCAGCGGATCGGGATGGTGATGTCGAAGGCGGGCTGCTCGCCGAGCGACCGCTCGGTCGTCGAGCCGGCGCTCGCGGTCGAGGCGCGCACCGGCGAGCCGGGTGCAGCGATCGAGCTGGCCGACGGCACGATCGTTTCCGGCAAGACCTCTGCCCTGCTCGGCTGCTCGGCGGCGATGCTGCTGAACGCCCTGAAGCATCTGGCGGGGCTGGACGATGCGGTGCAGCTGCTCTCCCCCTCCTCGATCGAGCCGATCCAGACCCTGAAGACCGAGCACCTCGGCTCGCGCAATCCCCGCCTGCACACCGATGAGGTGCTGATCGCCCTGTCGGTCTCCGCCTCGAGCGACGAGAACGCCCGGCAGGCCATCGACCAGCTGCGCAGCCTGGCCGGCTGCGACGTGCACACGACGACGATCCTCGGGACGGTGGACGAGGACATCTTCCGCAACCTCGGCATCTCGGTGACCTCCGAGCCGCGCTTCCTGCGCAAGGCGCTCTACCACAAGCGCTGAGCGCCTTGCCGCCCCCTCTCGCCCCTTGCGCCGCATCGGGCGAATCGGTCCAATGGTGATCGGCCCCACTCGGACAGTCGTCCATCACGAGGGTGGGCACGGGGCGGGGCCGTGCACGTCGATTCGAGGGGGATCACCATGCACGCCGTCCGTCGCACACTCGCCGCCGCCGCGGCGGCACCGCTGCTGGTCGCGGGCCTCGCCGCCTGCGGGAGCTCCGAGGAGCCGGCCGCCAGCGAGCAAGCCCCGACCGTCGAAGAGCAGAGCCAGGCCGAGGAGCCGGAGGATTCCGAGGCCCCCGAGGGTTCCGAGAGCCCCGAGGACCAGGGGTCCGACGGGCCCGAGCACTCGGAGGGCGAGGAGTCCGGGGACTCCGACGACGCCGGGGAGACGGAGGCGACCGGCTCCGGCACCACCTCCGTCGAGCACCTCTGGATCGACGACTCCTGGACGATCGAGGAGACCGACGACATCTGCGGCGAGATGGACCTCTCCCCCGCCAACTACTCCGACCAGGAGGGCTTCTTCAGCTGCGGCCCGACGGCCGCGAGCGCCCTGGCCTGCCAGGTCGAGGCCGAGAACCTCGTCTACTGCATCACGAACGCCCCGGGCCGCAACGCGATCAGCTTCGCCTCGGACAAGGCCGCGGAGGATGCCGGGACGATGCCCGCGAACGAGGACGCCCTGCCTCTCCAGGTGACGCTGCCCGGAGGCGTGACCTGCCAGCCGATCTCCCACGATCACGACCAGCACTTCGAGGACATGTTCAGCTGGTACTCCTGCGACGACGGCTCCGAGCTGCTGACCGACGAGGACATCACCAACACCTTCGCCGTCGAGGGAGAGACCTGGACGGTGCAGCGGTCCGTCGACAAGGGCGCTCCCGAGGAGGTCGTCGCCGCGACGGTCACCTTCGCCGGGACCTGACTGTTCACCGCCGGCTCCGGGGAGGGTCTGCTGGCGTCCGCGCGTGCCCAGCCCGCCTATTCGGCGAGACTCTCCGGGCTGGTCACCGAGCTCGGCGTGACGGTCGTGATCGTCGATCCGCCGCGGACCTCCCCACGTCGGAGGTGCCGGTGCTGAGCCTCTCCGGCAGCGAGGACGGACTGTCCACGCCGGAGAAGATCGCCGAGCACCGCGAGGCCCTGCCGGGCGGCGCCGAGATGGTCGAGATCGCCGGAGCGAGCCACGCGAGCTTCGGGGACTACGGGCCGCAGAGCGGCGACGTCACGGCGACCATCGACGACGCCGAGATGGACGCCGCGGTCGAGGACGCCGTCGCGGAGCTCCTCGGCTCGATGCCCTGACCTCGGCGCACGCGCTCTCCGGTCAGGGCAGCTCGATCAGAGCCTGGACCGGGGCGTGGTCGGAGGGGTAGGCACCGGACGCGTCGCGCCACACGTTGATCGCCGCCTTGGTGGTGACCAGGTCGTCGGTGGTAAGCACCCAGTCGATGCGGTCGCCGTCCTCGACCGGGTCCTCGTAGCCGGGGAAGGTCCCCCACGCCGGGGTGACGCGCTGCGCTGCGGAGTCCCAGGTGTCGACCGTCGGCCCGTCGGTGACCAGCGTCGTGTAGGCGCCGGAGTCGTGGGCATGGGAGTTGAAGTCGCCGGTGACGATGGTGGAGAGCCCGTCGAGCTCGCCGCCCTGGAAGAGATCGATCATCGCGTCGGCGCTGCGGATCCGAGCCGGCTCGCTCCGATGGTCGAAGTGGGTGTTGATCATCGCGAACTCGGCGCCGGAGGCGAGATCGCGCATCCGCGCCCAGACCACGATGCGGGTGACGGTGTTGCCCCAGGTGGCCGAGCCGATCACGTCGGGGGTGTCGGAGAGCCAGAACTGGTCCCACTGGAGCACCTCGAGGCGGGTGCTGTCGTAGAAGATCGCGGAGTACTCGCCGGCGCTGCCGCCCTCGCGGCCGTAGCCGATGCTGCGGTGGCGCGGCAGGGCGGACTCGATCGCGGTCAGCTGCCCGTACAGCGCCTCCTGGATGCCGAGCAGGGTGGGCTTCTCCCGCTCGAGCAGCTCGATCAGCAGCGGCCGACGGGTCGGCCAGTGGTCGGGGTCGCCCTCGACGGTGCCGCCGCCCGAGGAGCGGTCGTAGCGGATGTTGAAGCTCATCACGTGGAGCTCGTCGCGCTTTGCGCGGCCGATCAGCGCTCGGGAGGGGTTCTGCGCGGGTGCGGCGCCCGCCGGGGCGGCGGCCGCGGCGAGGGCGGCGCCCCCGGCGGCGCCGAGGCCGGTGAGGACGGTGCGACGGGCGGGGGCGACGGCCATGGGGCTCTCCTGGGCTCGGGGTCGGGACCGCGACCGACCGTAACGCCGAACTCAGAGGTGACCAGGGGGTTCGCCCGCTTCAGGGCAGAGCTTCACCGAGTCGATGCCCGACGGCCATGGTCGTCCTGGCACCGGCGCCGTGCGGCGGATGCGCGACGGGGCGCCCGCCGTGCGGCGGACGCCCCGTCATGGGTGTGCGGGCGGGTGCCCGCGGCCTCAGCCGTCGAGGTTCTCGACGGCGTAGTCGGCCTCCTCCTGGGTGAACTGGTCCCCGTACTCGGAGGAGAGCTGGTCGCGGATCGCCTCGGGCGACATGTCCATCGTGTCGCGGTAGGACTTCGCGGACTCCAGGGCGTTCTGGTTCCAGTCCGCGACGATGGTGTCGATCGCGTACTGGGCCTGCTCCTCGGTGAACTGCTCGCCGTACTCGGAGGTGAGCTGGTCGTAGATGCCCTGCTTGGACATGTGCAGCGTCTCGGAGTAGCTCTCCGCCGACTTCAGGGCGTTGTCGTTCCAGTCGGCCTCGAGGTTGTCGACCGCATACTGCGCCGCCTCCTCGGAGAACTGGTCGCCGTACTCGGAGGTGAGCTGGTCGAAGATGCCCTGCTGGGACATGTGCAGCGTCTCGGAGTAGGACTCCGCGCTGTTCAGCGCCGAGGTGTACTCCGCGGGGACGTCCCCCTCCGCAGGAGCCTCCTCGTCGGCGGGCACCTCCTCGTCGATCGCCGCCTCCTCGGGCGCGGCCTCCTCGGCGGGCGACTCCTCCTCGACCGCGGCAGGAGCGGCCTCGGTGGTGGTCGAGGAGTCCTCGCCGTCGACGGAGCTCGTCGCGACGATCGCGCTGCAGCCGGCGATCGCGAGCGCGATGATCGCGAGGCAGCCGCAGCCGCCGGCGATGAACCACTTGCCGCGCTTCTTCTTCTGCGGGGCCGGGGCGGGGGCGCCGGCGGGCATCCCGAAATGGGGCGCGGAGGAGGGATCGGGAGCGCCGGGCTCCGGGGACGGGGGGAGGGTGCTGTTCACAGCGGGTGTCCTCTCTGGACAGGATTCGGAGGCCCCCGGACGCGGGGGCGCCGAGGGGTACTGCTGGGAAGAGAGGCCTGCTGCGGTGTGCGGATGCTCCGTGACCGAGTGCGTCGATCGACCGCGCGGGGCCTGCACTGTGAACCTTGCACCACCGGTGGGACAGACGAAGTCCTGTACACCTGCAATGGAAGGCAGATCACAGGGTAACCACGATCCCCCAGGTCACAGAGAGGTCACGGCGCTTCGGTCACTTCGGCGACCCGGTCAGTCCGGGGCCGGGCCGTCCCACAGAGAACCGTAGCGCTCGGCGAGCAGCGGCCAGACCTGCCGGACGACGTCGGCCGTCGAGATGATGCCGTCCGCGCCCGCGCCGTCGAGCACGAGCTCGTGCGGGATCACTCGTCCAGCCTCATCGGCGCGGCCCTCGGGATCCCGCAGCCGCACGGCGAGCAGCCCGTCGGTCCTCCAGCAGCCCTCGTCCTCGTCCTCGTGTCCGGTGAAGGCCCGTTCGTACAGCGGCAGCGGATCCGCGTCGGCGCCGGTGCCGTCGACCGGCAGGAAGCGGAAGCCCCAGGTCCGGCCGCGGGTCGCCCAGAGCAGGATCATCGCCTGCTCCGACGCAGCACACCCTCGCGCTCGGCGCGCTCGAGATCGATCTTGAAGCCCGTGAGGATCGCGGCGAGGCTCTGCTTCTTCTCGAGCGCCCGGTCGTGGACGCCCCGGAGCTTCTCCCCCGCGAGCGAGGCGGCGTCCTGGACCATGTCCTTGCTGAGCAGCGGCACCACGGTCGCGAGCGCCGTGGAGATCAGACCGAGCCGTCCGGGCAGGCGGTGGCGGGCGCCGAACATCGCCAGCGCCATCGCCCCGGTGCCGATGGTGCCGGCGTTCTCGGCGAGCTCCCGGGCCACCTTCGCGGGGATCTCCTGCCGCCTGGCCCAGGTGACATGCCGCTCGAACGGCAGCATCGCGGCGAGCGGAAGGATCACGTCCACCCCGATCCTCTCGCGCACGGCGATGCGTCCCGGCGTGAACCGTGCCGAGGACAGCAGCAGCGCGTCCTCCCCCACGGCGAGCGCCTCGTCGCCGACCACCATCGACTCGATCGCCTCGCGCAGCTGGCCGAGCTCGTCGGCGGCCTTCTCGAGCACGAGCGCCTTGAAGCGGTCCACGTCCATCTCCGGCAGCAGGTCCGCCTTGGACAGGGCGAGCACCCAGATGCGGGGGAAGCGCACCAGTTCCTTCCCGCCGACGAGGATCTCGTCCCGCAGCCGCACCAGGCCCGTGCGCAGGGTGTGGAAGAGCGCCTTGAGGTAGCGCTCCTCCTCACCGCCCGCGTCCTTCAGCTTCTGCCCGTCGACCATCAGCAGCGCGACGTCGGAGACGAGCAGGGCGCGGAAGGCCTCGACGCGCCGTCGCTCCTCCTCCGGTCCGCTGACGGAGCGCTCGAACCACTCCCCGGGGTAGTCGTGCCACACCAGCTGCACGGCGTCGACGGGCATCGCCTTGCGCTCGGCGGCGCTGGGGGTGCTGCGCAGCGAGAGGGTGAAGCGATAGGGCTCGGCGCGGAAGCGGTTCCCGGCGGGGACCTCGGCGGAGTTCTCCATCCGGAAGTAGTTCTTCAGCAGCCGGTCGCCCTGGGTGGTGTCGTCGGCGACGAGGTCGTAGAGCTGCCTACCGGTCCCGGGCCCGCGTCCGGTGGCGTCCTGGGCCGCGCCGTAGAAGGAGGACAGCAGCACCGTCTTACCGCTGCCGCTCTCCCCGAACACGGCGATGTGCTGCTCGAGCTTCCTGCTGCGGGGCGCGGGCCGTCGCGGGGTGCGCCGGATCGTCTTCTCGCGAGCTGCCATGCCCCGAGACTAGGGCACCGCCCTGCGAGTCGGCCCCTGCATGGACCGAGGTCGGTCGACGTCGATAGCCTGGTCCCACCAGCAAGGACGCCCACGCCGCACCGAGGAGCACCATGCCGCGCACCCTTCCCGAGCAGCCGGACTTCGCCAGCGCGGCCGAGCAGGAGGTATGGGAGCACCTGATCGAGCAGCTGCCCGCCGAGGCGGTGCTGATCGCCGGGCAGCGCGTCACGGCCCGCGGCGAGGAGGTCGAGGCGGATCTGCTGGTGCTCTGGCCGGGCATCGGGATCGCGGTGATCGAGGTGAAGGGCGGTCGGGTCTCCCTGGAAGACGGCGCCTGGCGGCAGACGGACCGCTCCGGCTCGAGGGAGCTCGCCCGCTCCCCGATCGATCAGGCCCAGCGCGCGAAGCACCATCTGCTGGAGTACCTCAACGGCGCCTCCTCCCGTCCGGTCGGTCGTGCCGTGCACCTCGCGGTGCTGCCCTACACGCAGCTGCCCGCGGACTGGGGCCCGCCCGAGGCGCCGCGCACCCTCACGCTGGACGCGACCGACCTGCCCCGCCTCGCGGGCCGGATCGTGTACGCCCTGAACTCGCAGACCCGGGAGGCCTATGCCCCGCTGGACGCCGCGCAGTGCGAGCACGCCGTGAAGATGCTGCGCCGCACCCACCGCGCGATTGAGAACGAGCAGCTGCTGGCGAAGGAGATCGCCGACGAGGGCAACCAGCTCACCCGCGAGCAGGAGCGCGCGATCGCCCTGCTGCGCTTCCAGCACCGCGCCCAGATCATCGGCGGGGCCGGCTCCGGAAAGACGCACCTGGCGATGATCAAGGCCCGCACGCTCGCCCGGGACGGCTTCCGCACCGCGCTGCTGTGCTACTCCCGCGGCCTCGCCAGGCACTTCCAGCTCCTCTCCGCGACCTGGCCGGAGCAGGAGCGTCCCGCCTATGTGGGGCTCTTCCACGACCTGCCGGTGGGCTGGGGCGCTGAGACCGAGCAGGAGTTCGGCGGCTCCCCGGTCGAGTACTACGAGGAGCACCTCCCGGCCCGTCTCGCGCACCTCGCGGGCGAGACCGACGAGGAAGAGCTCTTTGACGCGATCGTCGTCGACGAGGCACAGGACTTCGCCGACGCCTGGTGGGAGGCGCTGCAGCCCTGCCTGCGCGACCCCGCGGAGGGTGTCCTGTTCGTGTTCGCCGACGAGCACCAGAGCGTCTTCGACCGCGAGGGTCGCGCCCCGATCACGCTGAACCCCTTCCCGCTGGACGACAACCTGCGCAGCACCCGCACGATCGCGCACGCCTTCGCGCCGCTCACCCCGGGGGAGCAGACCCCGCGGCTGCCGGCCGGCGCGCCCGTGCGCTATCTCGCCTCCTCCGCCGAGGACGCGGTCGCGACCGCCGACGACACGGTCGAGAAGCTGATGGACGAGGGCTGGGAGCCGGGGCAGATCGCCCTGCTGACCACCGGCAGCCGCCACCCCGAGCAGAGGACGCAGATCGAGCACGAGGGGTACGACGGCTATTGGGACGGGTTCTTCTCCGCGACCGACGTGTTCTACGGGCACGTGCTGGGCTTCAAGGGGCTCGAGCGGCCCGTCGTGGTGCTCGCGGTCAACGGCTTCGGCGCCGCGGAGCGGGCACGCCAGCTGCTCTACGTGGGCCTGTCCCGGGCCCGCTCGCTGCTGGTGGTGGTCGGGGACGGCGGGGAGATCTGGGACGCGGGCGGGCCCGTAGTGTGGGAGCGGATCAGCGGGAGCCGGTGAGCCGGCGCACCACCACCAGCGTGATCACGGTCGCGAGCGTCGGCAGCACGATCCCCAGCAGCACGAAGGCGGCCGCGCTCCCTGTCCGCTCCTGCATCCAGGCGAAGTTCATGCCGAAGAAACCGGTCGCGAGCGTGAGCGGCATGAAGATCGTCGCGACCAGGGTGAGCCGCTCGTTGACGACGGCGCCCTGTTCTGCCAGCAGATCGCCGAGCACCGTGTGAAGGCGTGCGGCGGCGGAGCTGTTCGCCTTGAACTCGACCGCGGCCCGACGCAGCCGGTGGCGCAGCTCCTTCGGGAGCTCCTGGGAGAGCTGCTCCTCGGGGAGGCACAGCCGGTGCATCGCGGCCTGGGCCGCCTGGATGCGGAAGAGCTCCGAACGCCTCCTGCCCAGCAGGCGCCGCTGCGCCGCGGCGGCGTAGCCGTCGGCGCGGTCCTCGAACTGCTCGCTCTCGTCCTCGAACCCGTCCAGCACCTCCTCGCCGCGCTGCGCGACGGCCAGCAGCATCCCGACGACGGCCTCGCGGACGCCGTCGGCGGCCGTCGCCTCCGCGCGCACCGCCTCCAGCGCCTCCGGCGCCCCCATGACGAGCACCCCTGCGGCGGCGGCGTGGATCCGCACGGCCAGGTGCTGTGCGCCGCAGTCCGGCAGGAGCAGCACGAGCTCGATCCGCCCTCCCGTCAGGTGCGCGAAGGGCCGACGGGCGAGCTCGTCGGTGCGCGGACCCTGGATGTCCCAGCTCCGGACGGCCGCCTCGACGACCGGGTCCTGGCGGTCACGGGCGAACGCGCACCCGGGCGCGTCGCCGAGCGCCTCGAGACCTTCGACGGAATCGACGACCTGCATGCGGGGTCCTCCTCGGGCTCAGAGCGAGCCGATCAGCGGCGTCGCCCCGACGACGAGTCCGGAGGCGATCAGCGCGATCGTGGTGCACCCGAGGATGCCACGCATCGTCAGCCCGGCGATCGCCGGCCGCGGGAGCGTCCGGAAGAGCGGGATCATGGTGATCCGCTGGCCGCCGTCGGAGAGGACGCGGACCATCGCAGGCGCGCGAGCTGCCCGGAGTGTTCGTTTCCCCTGGTCCCGCCCGGCCCGTCGGGCGCGGCTCCTTCGCCAAGACCCTCGTCGGCACCGGCGTGGAGATGTTCGACTGGACGATCTACTCGACCCTCGCCTCCTTCTTCGCCACGTCCTTCTTCGGCGCGGATCTCCGACACCCGGCGGCGCCGCGCCTCGCTGCTCAGGCGGCACCGTCCCGGCCCGGCAGGCGTGGATCGGCGGGACCTGGGGGCCACAGTACTTCGCCCTCTACGTCACCGCCGCGGCGGTCGTCTCCATCGTGGTGGTGCTGGCCACGGTCCCGGAGACCCGGGCCAAGGACCTGCACGCGGAGACGACCACCGCGGACCTCGCGCGCTGAGGGGCGCTCAGTACCAGCTGTCCTTCTCGAGCGTGTAGCGGATGTCGGCGAGGTCCGCCTCCGCCACCTGCACGCGGTCGCGGGTGATGGACT
Source organism: Brachybacterium atlanticum (assembly GCF_025669985.1). Taxonomy (NCBI): domain Bacteria; kingdom Bacillati; phylum Actinomycetota; class Actinomycetes; order Micrococcales; family Dermabacteraceae; genus Brachybacterium; species Brachybacterium atlanticum. The sequence continues at coordinate 162,781 of NZ_JAKJJW010000004.1, forward strand.
TCAGCGCCAGCTCTCGACGGGCGATCCGCCAGCCGTCCTCGCCGCGTACCAGGTCGTCGACGTAGATCCCGGTGCCGCGGATGAGCAGGAAGGTGCCCTCCTCCTCGGTGGTCTGCAGGGTCGTCCACAGCGCCTCGGTGACGGCGTGCGCGCTGTCGCCGTCGATCCGGTGACGGGTCTTGCCCACGAGGTGCTGCCCGCCCAGGCGGGTCGCGTCGTTGCGGGAGAGCAGCTCGACGAGGGAGCGGGGGTCGAGCACCTTCTCGCGGTCGATCAGCACGATCTCGGCATCTGGCGTGAAGGCCTCGGGCAGGATCGACCAGTCGCGCTGGTCCAGCGCGTGGGAGTAGGCGTTGATCGCGTCGTCGATGCCGGCGCGGTCCAGCAGGTCCTGCACGGTGGTGGCGGTCATGAGGGATCCTCTCGGTGCAGCGGGTCAGGCGCGGGAGCCGGGATGGGGCCGACGCTCAGCCCCACTTGATGGTCGAGCCGGCGTCGATCGGCAGGTGAACGCCGGTGATGTAGCGGGCCTCGTCGGAGACCAGGAAGAGCACCGCGTTGGCGACGTCGATCGGGTCGATCCACGGCACGTCCAGCAGCTTGCCCTTCGAGAAGCCCTCGACGACGTCCGCGGGCTGCGGGTCCTCGAGGTCGGGACGGAACTTCCGCATGAAGTCCCGGTTCAGCACCAGCTCGGTGCCCACCGCTGTGGGGTGGGTGGTGTTGACCCGGCCGCCGAAGGGGCCGAGCTCGTGGGCCCAGGTCTCGGCGAGGCCGACGAGCGCCGTCTTGGCCGCGGTGTAGGCCGACGAGTTCGCGCCGCCGCGGATCCCGGCGGTGGAGGAGGCGAGCACCACGGCCGAACCGTTCGGGTTCTGCTTCAGCACCGGGAATACGGCGCGGGCAGTGTTCATCACGCCCGTCAGGTTCACGTCCAGGACGGTGCGCCAGGTGGAGTCCGGGAGATCCTCGACCGGCGGCTCCTGGAGCAGCACCCCGGCGTTGGCGAAGACGATGTCGATCCGCCCGAACTCCTCGACCCCGCGCGCCACGGCGGCGTCCAGCGAGGACCGGTCGGTGACGTCGGCGACGACCGGCAGGAGGGCGGAGGGGTCCGGCAGGGAGGCACGAAGCGCCTCGAGAGCCTCCTGCTGACGCTCGAGGTCGGCAGCGATCACGCGGGCACCCTCCTCGATCAGCCGCTGCGCGGTCGCGGAGCCGATGCCGCCCGCGGCGCCGGTCACCAGGGCGATCCGGTCCTGGACGCGCCCGGCGGGGAGGCTCGGGGTGGTGGTGCTCTCGGTGCTGGTCACGGCTGTCCTCTCGCGCGGTGGATCGGTGCGGCGGGCTCCGTGCCGCTCCCCTGTTCTACAGCATCGGCCCGGGAGCGATCCGGCACGGTTCACACGACGACGCACAGGCCAGGAGCGCACCAGGCGTACTCTTCCTCTGCCTCGTCCCCTGCGCCCCCGCCGATGCGCCGCTCCCCTCCTGGAGGACATGCATGCCCGACGCCACGCGTCCCAGCCCCGCCCGCGACCCCCGCCTGGACCGTCCCTGGCCCGCACTGTGGTCGATCGTGCTGGGCTTCTTCATGATCCTGGTCGACACCACGATCGTCACGGTCGCGGTCCCGCGGATGCAGGAGGACCTGGGGGCGGAGCTGACCGGCCTGCTGTGGGTGACCAGCGCCTATCTGCTCGCCTACGCGGTGCCGCTGCTGATCACGGGGCGGCTCGGGGACCGGCTGGGGCTGAAGTCGGTCTATCTCGTCGGGCTCGTCGTGTTCACCGCGTCGAGCCTGTGGTGCGGGCTCGCGGGGAGCGTGGAGATGCTGATCGTGGCGCGCGTGGTGCAGGGCCTCGGTGCGGGGATGATGACCCCGCAGACCATGTCGATGATCACCCGCATGTTCTCGCCGCAGCGGCGAGGTCAGGCGATGGCCGTGTGGGGCGCGACGGCAGGGGTCGCGAGCCTCGTCGGCCCCGTCCTCGGCGGGCTGCTGGTGGACGGGCCGGGCTGGGAGTGGATCTTCTTCGTCAACGTGCCCGTCGGGGTGCTCGCGATCGCGCTGGTGCTCCGCAACGTGCCGCGCTTCCCGCGCCGCTCGCACTCCTTCGACTGGCTCGGCGTGGCGCTCTCGGCGACGGGCCTGTTCCTGCTGGTGTTCGGGATCCAGGAGGGCGACAGCTACGACTGGGCCACGATCACGGACTCCCTCGTGATCGGCCCCGTGGACACGGGCGTGCCCGTGACGGTGCCCGGGATGATCCTCGCCGGGGTGCTGGTGCTGGCGGTGTTCGTCCTCTGGCAGGCGGTGATGCGGCGCGAACCGCTGGTGCCGCTGTCGCTGTTCCGCGACCGCAACTTCTCGGTCGCGAACGTGGCGATCGCGATGATGGGCGCGACCGTGCTCAGCTTCGCGATCCCCACCACGCTGTTCTTCCAGCAGGTGCTCGGCATGTCGCCCACGCAGGCGGCGCTGATGACGGCACCCTCCGCGGTGCTCTCGCTGGTCCTCGCGCCGCTGGTCGGCCGCTGGATGACAAGCCACGACCCGCGACCGCTGGCGCTGATCGGCTTCGCCTCGCTGGCGGGCGGGCTGCTGTGGCTCTCCCTGCTGATGGACCCGGACGCCTCCGTGCTGGTCCTTCTGCTGCCGTTCGTGCTGATCGGGATCGGGAACGCCTGCATCTGGGGGCCGCTGTCCCTCACCGCGACCCGCAATCTCCCACCCTCGCAGGCCGGCGCCGGATCCGGCGTCTACAACGAGATGCGGCAGGTCGGCTCGGTGCTCGGCTCGGCCGGCATCGCGACGCTCATGGCCGACAGGATCGCGGCCCGCCTCGGCGAGGCGACCAGGGGCCAGGGCGCTGCGCCAGCGGGCGCGGAGTCCGGAGCAGGCTCCCTGCCCCCGTTCCTGCACGCCCCGTACGCCGCGGCGATGGCCGACGCCATGTGGCTTCCCGTCGGCCTCGCCGCGATCGGCCTTCTCGCCGCGCTCGCCATCGGCCGACCGGTCGACACCGGGGTGTGGGCGAAGGACGAGTGAGAGCTCAGCGGTGGCCGCCCGGCGGCCAGGCGCCCGGGATCTGGGCGACCGCGTCCTCGCGCCGCCCCGTGACGGGGATGGGCCGCAGTCCCTCGTGCGGGGCGAACCCCGGCGGGATCGCCCCGTCCCGGCCGATCGCATGGAGGATCTCCTCCGCGATCCGCGCCGCGTTCCGGTGGGAGAACAGGAACAGCGACTTGCGCACCGGGCGGCGGTGACGCGGCTGTCGGGGCGCCTCGATGTCGGCTCCCCACGGCCCGTTGAACACGACGGCGTGCACCCCGAGCGCGCCGGGGAACGTCTTGTACTGGAAGAAGAAGAACGGCATGCCGAGCTCCGCGGCGGTCTTCGCCCCGTCGATGACCACAGCGACCGTGCGCGGGTCGATCTCCCGGCCGGCGATCACGTAGGTGGGGCTGAAGGGGAGGCCGGGGACGAGCCTGCCCAGGAGGATCCCGCGCTCACACACGACCAGTCGCGCGTCGATGGTGAACAGATACACGCCGAGCATGAACAGCGCCATGAAGAGCGTGAACCCGATGGTCAGAGCAGGGCTTTCGCCCGGGCTGAGCACCAGCAGCAACCAGATCAGCACCACGACACCCGCCAGGAACAGAGGAAGCAGCGGGCCGGCACCGACCCGCCAGGACCGCAGCGGCTTCCCGACGAGCTCCCGGTGGCGCCGGGCGATGAGTCGTGCTCGCAGCGGGATCATCCCGTCCTCCCCTCCCAAAGCCAGTGTCACCGCAGGGTAACCGGGGAGGCGTCCCGGAGCGATGGGGAGCACTCCCCACCGCCGTCCACAGCCGGGCCCTCCCGCTCGCGGCCCGTCGGCCCCGCGGCCTAGAGTGGCGGGCATGAGCACCCCTCCTCCCGTCGATGCCGTCTCCGCGCTGCGAGAAGGCGACGCCGGACGGACGGAGGAGGCACTCGCGATACTCTCGCGGGTCTTCGGGTACGACTCCTTCCGGGGCGAGCAGGCCGCGATCATCGACCAGGTCGCCGGCGGCGGGGACGCAGTGGTGCTGATGCCCACCGGCGGCGGCAAGTCGCTGTGCTACCAGATCCCCGCCCTGCTGCGGGAGGGCACCGGAATCGTCGTCTCGCCGCTGATCGCGCTGATGGCGGACCAGGTCGCGGCGCTCGAGGCGGTCGGCATCCGCGCCGCGTACCTCAACTCCACCCTCGAGATGCACGAGGCGCAGGCCGTCGAGCAGCAGCTGCTGGCCGGGGAGCTGGACCTGCTGTACATGGCGCCGGAGCGCCTGGTCCTCCCCCGCACCGTCCAGCTGCTGCAGCGCGCGCAGCTCGCGCTGTTCGCGATCGACGAGGCGCACTGCGTCTCCAAGTGGGGCCACGACTTCCGCCCCGACTACCTGGGCCTGTCGATGCTCGCCGACGCCTTCCCCGGCGTGCCCCGGATCGCGCTGACCGCGACCGCGACCGAGGCGACGCACCGCGAGCTCACCGAGCGCCTGCAGATGCAGCAGGCCCGGCACTTCGTCTCGAGCTTCGACCGCCCCAACATCCAGTACCGCATCGAGCCGAAGGCCTCCCCGCGCGAGCAGCTGCTGCGCCTGATCACCGCCGAGCACGAGGGCGACTCCGGGATCGTCTACTGCCTCTCCCGCAAGTCGGTGGAGACCACCGCGCAGTGGCTCGCCGACCGCGGCATCCCCGCGCTCCCCTATCACGCGGGCCTGCCGCCGGAGGTGCGCCAGGACCACCAGGAGCGGTTCCTGCGCGCCGACGGGCTGATCATGGTCGCGACGATCGCCTTCGGCATGGGGATCGACAAGCCCGACGTGCGCTTCGTGGCCCATCTCGACCTGCCCAAGTCCATCGAGGGCTACTACCAGGAGACGGGCCGCGCGGGCCGCGACGGCCTGCCCTCGACCGCGTGGATGGCCTACGGCCTCGGCGACGTGGTCAGCCAGCGGAAGTTCATCGAGGGCGGCGAGGGCTCCGAGCAGTTCAAGCGCAACGCCCGCTCGCACCTCGACGCGATGCTCGCCCTGTGCGAGACGGTCGACTGCCGGCGCGTGCAGCTGCTGCGCTACTTCGGCCAGGACTCCTCCCCGTGCGGGAACTGCGACACCTGCCTGAACCCTCCGCAGACCTGGGACGCGACGGTCGCGGCGCAGAAGCTCCTCTCCGCCGTGATCCGCCTGGACAGGGAGCGCGGCCAGCGCTTCGGCTCCGGCCAGGTGGTGGACGTGCTGCTGGGCCGCGAGTCCGAGCGCTCCCTGGGCTCCCGCCACCACGAGCTGAGCGTGTGGGGCATCGGCGAGGAGCTCTCGGAGAAGGAGTGGCGCACCGCGATCCGGCAGCTGCTCGCACGGGGGATCCTCGAGGCGGAGGGCGACTACGGCGTGCTCGTCCCCGGCCCGCAGGCCGGCCCCGTGCTCCGCTCCCAGGAGACCGTGCAGCTCGCCGTCGACCGCGCCCC